>NZ_JASCOP010000141.1:0-9816 GCF_029959395.1 Stenotrophomonas sp. PS02300 | reverse complement strand
GCATCGCGGCGGGTGGCCGCCACGGAGACCGGCCACGGCAGGTTGGTGTTGACCAGGTGGTCGCCTTCCAGCAACCCGGCAATGGCGACCACGGCGGTAGCCGGCGCCAGGTGCTGCGAGGCGCGGAACGCGGCGAGGATGGCGGCCAGGCTGGTGAACTCGGCGCAGGCGTAACGGCGCAGGTTGCGGATGCGCGGCGCCTGGCCTGGCACCACGTCGGCCAGTGCCAGGCGCGCATAGGTGCCGCCGACATCGGCGACGATCAACGTGTCGCCTTGGGAACCCGGGCGCGGGTGGACCGGATGCGCGTCCGGGAACGCGGTTACAACGCTCACGCGCAGGCCTTGGGTGGATTCGATGTCATTGCCGGGATTTTCGGTGATCGTGTTGGCTTTGCAAAGCATTGGGTGCCGTACCGGAGCGTATTGCGCCGCGCCGTTACGGGCTGGCCACCTGGAGGCGGTAGGTGGTGCTGGCCGTTGCCGTTGGGCCGTCTGCGTGTACGGCGCGGACTTCCACCTTGTGGGCACCGGCGGACAGATCCGTCGGCAGCGCGCCACGCCAGAGGTGCGGTGAAGGCGTGGCTTCGGGCGAGCGGTCGAAACCGCGCAGGCGTTCGGCGGTGTCGTCGGCGACGTTTTCGACGACCAGGCGCGGGTCCGGCTGCTCGACGCGCTTCATGCTCTGCCATGCGCCATCGTCGACGCGGTACTCCACCAGCGTGTCGGCTTGGCCCATGAACACGTTGGCGTACACGCCCCACGCCGGGTAGGCACCCTTGCGCAGCACCTTGGGTGCGTGCAGGGCGATCTGGTAATCATCCGGGGCGCGCGCCACGTAGTAGCGCAGGCCGTATTCGCCGCCGGGCTTCACCGACAGCACCGCGTACCCGTTCGGGGTGCCATCGCTCATGGTGGCATCGGGAATGCCGCTGCTGTCTTTCACGCCTGACCAGAACGCACCGCAGGCCGCGCCCACGTTGTACTCATGCAGCGGCTTGCTGCCCTGCCAGCCCTCGGCCGCGCCGTGGTAGTAGTGCTGCTGGGTGTGGCTGTGCCCGCTGAGGACCAGCACATTCGGGAAATCCTTGAGCAGTGCGAACAGGCGCGTGCGGTCGGCGTGGCGGAAGGTCTCGCGGCCGGGCGCGGCATCGAACAGCGGAATGTGCATGCCCAGCACCAGCAGGCGGTCGCGCGGCACGCTCTTGAGGTAGTTGGCCAGGAAGGTGAACTGGTCCGGGCGCAGGCCGCCAACGTACTTCGGCTTGGCGGTCGGGTCGTAGACCACGTCGTCCAGGAACACGAAGCTGGCGCCGCCCTCCTCCACCGCGTAGGTGTCCGGGCCATAGACCGCGCGCCAGCTGTCCAGCGAATGGCGGTCGTCGCCGGCATCCATGTCCAGGTCGTGGTTGCCCGGCACATGGAACCACGGCACCTGCAGCTGTGCGGTGGCCTTGTTGATCTGCGGGTACAGCGACAGGTCGTCGTTGACGATGTCGCCCAGCGTGGTGCCCAGCCGTGCCGGATGCTTGCCGATGATCGGTTCGACGATGGCGCGCTGGTAATAGCCCACGTCCTGGCGGCTGGCGGTCTGCGAATCGGTGAACACCAGCATCTCGAAGCCGGCGCGTGCGGCGTCGGCGTCCTTGACCGGCTCCAGCGCGAAATCCCAGTTGCGCACATTGCCGCCGGTGGCGGCGATGCCGTCGTACTTCAGCCGCGGCGACCCCTGCGGGGCGTAGTGCCGCCAGTAGCTGGGCATGCCGTTGGCGGCGGCGGGGAAGCGGAATTCGTCGGGCTTGATCACGAACACGGTCTGGCCATCGCGCACCGGCAGGCTGTAGCTGCCATCGGCGGCGGTGCGCACGATCTGCTCACCGTTGGAGACCTGCACGCCCGCCAGCGCCGGGTCGGTCGGACCGCGGCCGGGCTTGCCGTCGCGCTCCTGGTAGACCTTGCCGGTCACGGTGGCCTCGCTGGCCCAGGCAGGTGCGGACATCAACAGCAGGCAGGCCAGCCAGGCAGCAGTGCGGGTCATCGAGGCGTTCCGTTGGAGGTGGGCGATTGTAAAGCCGCACATGATCGCCTGTGGCCCGTTTCAACGACGTTAAATGGCGCGCCGCCCGCTCAACCGGCGTGGCGAGCCACCAGCACCCCCACCGCGTCCTGCAGCGACAGCCCACGGGCGCGCAGCAGCACGGTAAGGTGGAACAGCAGGTCGGCCGATTCGCCGAGCAATGCCCCATCGTCCTGCACCACGCCGGCCAGTGCCGTCTCCACGCCCTCTTCGCCCACCTTCTGCGCGATCCGGCGCAGGCCCTGCTCGAACAGGCTGGTGGTGTAGCTGTTGGCCGGGCGCTGCTGTTCGCGTTCGCGCACCAGCGCGTCGAGACGACCGAGGAAATTGCCCGGCGCCTGGGCGAAGCAGCTTTCGCTGCCGGTATGGCAGGTCGGGCCGGCAGGACGCGCGCTCACCAGCAGGGTGTCGCGGTCGCAGTCCACCCGCACGGCGACCACCGCCAGCACGTTGCCGGACGATTCGCCCTTGGTCCACAGCCGCTGCCTGCTGCGGCTGTAGAAGGTCATGTGCCCGGTTTCCAGGGTCAGCGCCAGCGATTCGGCGTTGGCATAACCCAGCATCAGCACCGCAAGCGTGTCGGCGTCCTGCACGACCACCGGCAACAGCCCATCGCCCTTGGCCCAGTCCAGCTGTTCCAGCGACTCACGGGAGGGCAATACTTCAATAGACATCACGAACCTCGATCTGCTGCTCGCGCAGGAACTGCTTGAGCGCGGGAATGGCAATGGCGCCACTGTGGAACACGCTGGCGGCCAGGGCGCCGTCAACATCGGCCTGGTCGAATACATCGGCGAAGTGCTGCATGTCGCCGGCACCGCCGGAAGCGATCAGCGGCACGCTGCACAGCGCACGCGCCTGGCGCAGCTGGGCCACGTCGTAGCCGCGGCGCACGCCGTCGCTGTCCATGCAGTTGAGCACGATCTCGCCGGCGCCACGGCGCTGGGCTTCCACCAGCCAGTCCAGCGTCCGCACCGGTACCGCCTGGGTCTTGTCGGGGTCACCGCTGAAGCGGCGCACGCGCCACTCGCCATCGGGCTCGCGCACCGAATCGATGCCGACCACCACGCACTGCACGCCGAAGGCGTCGGCCAGCTCTTCGATCAGCGCGGGGCGGCCCAGTGCGGGCGAGTTGATCGAGATCTTGTCCGCGCCGGCATACAGCACGCGGCGGGCGGTCTCCACGTCGCTGATGCCCCCCGCCACGCAGAACGGAATGTCGATCAGGCGCGCGATGCGCTCGATCCAGCCCACGTCCACCGCGCGCCCTTCCGGGCTGGCGCCGATGTCGTAGAACACCAGCTCGTCGGCGCCCTGGTCGCGGTAGCGCAGCGCCAGTTCGGCGATGTCGCCCATGTCCACGTGGTCGCGGAAGCGCACGCCCTTGACCACGCGGCCATCGCGTACGTCCAGGCACGGAATCAGCCGACGGCTCAACATGCGAGCGCCTCCTGCAGGGTCATGCGGCCTTCCAGCAGCGCCTTGCCCAGGATCGCCCCGCCGCAGCCGACGGCCTTGGCTTCGGCCACGTCAGCGGCGCTGCGCACCCCGCCGGAGGCCTGCACCGCGACACCGGGGAGCAGCGCGGACAGGTGCCGGTACAGGCCGATGTTGGGGCCGGACAACATGCCGTCGCGGGCGATATCGGTGCACAGCAGGTGGCGCATGCCGGCCTGCGCATAGCGCTGGGCCAGCACGTCCAGGGTCACGTCGGCGGTTTCGGTCCAGCCATGCACCGGCAGCAGCCAGCGGCCGTCGTCGGCCTGGCGCGCGTCGAGGGCAATGGTGAGGCGTTCGGCGCCGAACTCCTGCAGCCAGCCGATCACGGTGTCCGGCTCGCGTACCGACACCGAGCCCACCACCACGCGCGCCGCGCCGGCGTCCAGCAGCCGCGCCACGTCGTCGCGGCGACGGATGCCGCCACCGGTCTGCACGTTCAGGCCGCTTTCGCGGGCAATCGCGCTCAGCAGCGGGGCCAGGGTGTAGCCACCGGCGCGCGCGGCGTCCAGGTCGACCAGGTGCATCCAGCGTGCGCCCGCTGCGGCGAAGGCGTTCGCACGCGGCAGCGGGTCGTCGCCGTAGGTGGTCTGCTGGGCATAGTCGCCCTGCAGCAGGCGCACTACGCGCCCCTCGCGGATGTCCAGCGCGGGATAGACGGTGAAACTCATGCGGGTTCGTTCTCGAGGAAGTTGCGCAGGATCCGCGCGCCGGTGGCGGCGGAACGCTCGGGGTGGAACTGCGCGCCGCTGTGGCGGCCGCGCTGCACCACCGCCGCGAACAGGCCGCCGTGGTCGCAGGCGGCCACGGTGTGTTCGTTCAAGGGGGCGGCATAGCTGTGCACGAAGTAGGCGCTGGCGCGGTCGGCCACGCCGTCCATCAACGCGGCCTGGCGCAGCGGCAGCAGCCGGTTCCAGCCCATGTGCGGAACGCGGATGCCGGTGGCCGGGTGCAGGTGGCGGACCACGCCGGGCAGCAGGCCCAGGCATTCCACGTTGCCCTCTTCGGAGTGCTCGAACAGCAGCTGCATGCCCAGGCAGATGCCCAGCAGCGGCACCTGCAGCTCACGCAACGGCTGCACCAGGTCCTGCGCATGCAGGCAGGCCATGCCGTGCGGGGCAGCGCCCACCCCCGGCAGGATTACCCGCGATGCGCCCCGCAGCCCCGCCGCGTCGCGCACCAGCTGCACGCGCGCACCCAGCCGTTCCAGTGCGTAGCGCACCGAGCCGAGATTGGCGCCGCCGGCATCGATGAGGGCAACGTCGGTCACAGTGCCCCCTTGGTGCTGGGCAGCGCGGTACCCTGGCGCGGCAGCGCCTGGCGCAGTGCGCGGGCCAGGGCCTTGAAGCAGGCTTCGACCTTGTGGTGGTCGTTGTCGCCGCGCACGCTCAGGTGCAGGTTCAGGCCAGAGGCATCGCACAGCGAGCGGAAGAAGTGCGGCACCAGCTCGGTCGGCATGTCGCCCACGCGCTCGCGCTTGAACTCGCCTTCGAACACGAAGTACGGGCGGCCGCTGAAATCCAGCGCGGCGCTGGCCAGGGTCTCGTCCATCGGCAGGGTGAAGCCGTAGCGGCCGATCCCGCGCTTGTCGCCCAGCGCTTCGCGCAGGGCCTGGCCCAGCGCCAGGCCGGTGTCTTCGATGGTGTGGTGTTCGTCGATGTGCAGGTCGCCTTCGGCCTGCACGCTGAGCGCGAAGCCGCCGTGCTTGCCGATCTGCTCCAGCATGTGGTCGAAGAACGGCAGCCCGGTGTGGGTCTGCGGTTCGGCGCTGCGGTCCAGGTCGACCTCGACGCGGATGCGGGTTTCCCTGGTGTTGCGCTGTACGGTCGCGCGACGTGGCGCATCGGCCAGTTCATGGGCGATGCCGTTCCAGTCCCACTCGCCGCCGAACTGGTCGGTGCGCAGCTGGAAGCCGCGGATGTTCATGTTCTGCGCGAACTGGATGTCGGTGGGGCGGTCGCCGACCATGCCCGAGCGCGCCCAGTCGATGCTGCGGTCCTGCAGGTACGGCAGCATCATGCCGATCCCCGGCTTGCGCGTGGGTGCGTTGTCGTGCGGCCAGGTACCGTCGATGAGCACGTCACGGAAGACGATGCCCTGGCTGGCGAAGATCTGCAGCATCAGGTCGTTGGGGCCATCGAAGGACGCCTGCGGGTAGCCTTCGCTGCCCAGCCCGTCCTGGTTGCTGACGATCACGAACTGGTAGCCGGCATCGCGCAGCTTGAGCATCGCCGGGATCACATCGCGCACGAAGCGGATCTTCTCGTAGGCGTCGATCTGGAAATCGGCGGGCTCTTCGATCAGGGTGCCGTCGCGGTCGACGAACAGGATGGGGGTCATGCGGCGGCCCTCCGGGCGCTGAGTACCTGGAGCACGCGGTCGTTCTCCTCCGGGCTGCCAATGGTGATGCGCAGCGCATCGTGCAGTTGCGGGGCAGCGCGCTGGTCGCGCACCACCACGCCAGCGGCGAGCAGCGCGTCGAACGCGGCCTGGGCGTCGCTGAAGCGGACCAGCAGGTAATTGCCCTGCGAGGGGTAGACGCGGGCCACGCCGGGAGCCTGCTGCAGGGCCGCCGCCAGGCGGGTGCGTTCGGTCTTGACCTGGGCCACGCGCGACGCGGTGATTTCAAGCGCTGCCGGTTCCAGCGCGGCCACGGCCAGTGCCGTACACGGCGCGGGCACCGGGTACGGCGCCTGGCAACGGCGCAGCGTCTGGATCAACGCGGGGGCGGCGATCAGGCCGCCGATCCGTGCCGCGGCCAGGGCGTGGGCCTTGGACAGGGTGCGCAGCACCGCCACGTTGTCACGGTGCGCCAGCAAGCTGGTGGCCGACGCCTGCTCTGCATACTCGCCGTAGGCCTCATCCACCACCACCAGCGCCCTGCCCTGCAGCGCCCGGGCAACGCGTTCGATGTCGTCCAGCGAGATCGTGCTGCCGGCGGGGTTCGACGGCGTGCACAGGAACACCAGCTTGGCGTTACCCGCCAGGGCGGCGGCGATGATGGCGTCGATATCCGCCTCCAGCGCAGTGCCCACATCCCGCAGCGGCACTTCCAGCAGCGGTGCATTCTGCAGCCGCGCACACACCGCATACATGCCGAACACCGGCGGGGTTACCAGCACGCCATCGCGGCCGGGTTCGCACAGGGCGCGCACCAGCAGGTCGATGGCTTCATCACTGCCGCGTCCGATCAACAGCTGGTCGGGGGAGCAGCCATACATCGCCGCCAGCCGCGCACGCAGCGCTTCCGGTTGTGGTTCGGGATAGCGGCGGGCAATGCCCTGCGCGTCGGCCGGATTGGTCCACGCGGATTCATTGGCGTTGAGCCACACGTCGCCCACCAGCGCGCTGCTGCGGGCCGAGGAGTAACCGGCGAACGCGCGCAGGTCGCTGCGGACCAGATCGAGCACGGTACCGGCGCTCATGCGGCGGTCTCCATGCGCAGTGCCACCGCGTTCTCGTGCGCATCCAGCCCTTCGGCTCGCGCCAGCACGCGCGCGCAGTTGCCGATGGCGGCGATCCCCTGCGCGGTAGCGGCCTGCACGCTGATCATGTTCTGGAAACTGGCCACGCTTACGCCACTGTAGGCGCGTGCGGCCCCGGCGGTAGGCAGCACGTGGTTGGTGCCGCTGCAGTAGTCGCCCAGCGCTTCGGGGGTGTAATCGCCGAGGAACACCGACCCGGCCGCTTCCACCTGCGCCAGCCAGTCGCGGGGTTCGCGCAGCGCCAGGATCAGGTGTTCGGGCGCATAGCGGTTGCTGATCTGGAACGCCTGCACCAGCGAATCGACCAGGATCAGGCGCGAGGACTGCAGTGCCTGCGCGGCGATGTCGGCGCGCGAGAGCTGCGCCAGCTGTGCCTGCACCTGCGCCTCGACCTTCGCCAGCATGCCGGCGTCATCGGTGAGCAGCAGCACCTGCGAATCGGGGCCGTGTTCGGCCTGCGAAAGCAGATCGGCGGCGACGAAGGCGGGGTTGGCGCCGGCATCGGCGATCACCAGGACTTCGGACGGGCCGGCCGGCATGTCGATCGCCGCCGCGCCATCCTGCGCCACCTGCTGCTTGGCTTCGGTCACGTAGCTGTTGCCCGGGCCATACAGTTTGTCGCAGGCGGGCACGCTGGCGGTGCCATAGGCCATGGCGGCAATGGCCTGCGCACCACCCAGTTTGAACACGCGGTGCACGCCGGTCAGGCGCGCGGCCACCAGCACGGCCGGATCGGCGCTGCCATCGCGACGCGGTGGCGTGCACAGCACCACTTCTCGGCAGCCGGCCAGCTGCGCCGGCACGCCGAGCATCAATGCGGTGGACGGCAATGGCGCGCTGCCCGCCGGCACGTACAGCCCCACCCGGCCAATCGGCCGCACCATGCGTTCGCAGCGCACGCCCGGCGCGGTGTCCACCGCGTAGCCCTGGCTCATGCCGGCCTTGTGGAACAGGCGGATGCGGTCGGCGGCCTCGGTCATCGCCTGGCGCAGCTCGGCCGGTACCGCGCGCTCGGCGGCGGCGAATTCTTCGTCGTTCACTTCAAACGAGGCCGGGGCCACGCCATCGAAGCGCAGGCTGATCTCACGCAACGCGGCATCGCCATCGTCGCGCACCGCCGCGATCAACGCGGCCACCGATTCGCGGGTACGCGCTGCAACCGCCTGCACCGGGCGCTGCAGCGCCTGTGCCTGCTCGGCGTCGCTCAACTGGGACCATTGCAGACGATTCATGCCAGCGACCGCTCCACGCTCAACACCATCAACCCCTGGGCGCCTGCGCGCTCCAGCTCTTCCAACCGCTGCCAGGTCAACGCACCGTGGCACATGGTCTGCAAACGCAGGCTGCCGCCATCATCGGGCAGCTGCACCAGCGGGTCGGCATCGGGCAGCAGGCGCGTCAGTTCGGAGACGCGGTCCAGTTCGGCGCGGAACATCAGCAGCTTGCTGTCCTGCAGCTTCACCACGCCGTCAAGGCGGCGCAGCAGCATGGCCATCAGGCCGGCGCGGGCATCGTCGGGGGTCTTCACCGGGCCGGCCAGCACCGCTTCGCTTTCCAGCAGGGTTTCCACCGGCTTGAGCTGGTTGGCGGCCAGGGTGGCGCCGCTGGAGACCAGGTCGCAGATCAGGTCGGCGGTGCCGAGTCGGGGCGCGATTTCCACCGAACCGGACAGCTCCACCACCTGGGCATCCACGCCGCGCTCGGCCAGCCAGTCGGCCAGGATCGCCGGGTAGCTGGTGGCGATGCGCTTGCCGGCCAGCTGCTGCACGCCCTGCCAATCCCATTCCTCGGGCACGGCCAGCATCAGCCGACACTGGCCGAAGTTCAGCCCGCGCAGGGCCTGGTAGGCATCCGGCAGGCCGATGCGGCGGCGCGCGGCGCCCTGCTCGTCCAGTTCGTTGCGGCCGACGATGCCGAAATCGCAGACGCCATCGGCGATCAGGCCGGGGATGTCGTCATCGCGCACCAGCAGCAGGTCCACCGGCAGCGATTCGCCATAGCAGAACAGCTTGTCGCGGCTCTGCCGCCAGCTCAGCCCGCAGGCGGTAAGCAGGCTGCGCGCCGGTTCGGCCAGGCGCCCGCTCTTCTGGATGGCAATACGCAGCCGGTCACGTGCCGGGGCGGTCTGGGTTGCACTCATGGGGGAGGTCTCTACTCGGATTCTGGGGATGCAGGCGTGGCGGTCGCGGCAATGGCGGCGGCGTAGCCGCCGTGGCCATGGTCCAGCGAGCGCGCCACGCGCCCGGTGGTGGTCACGCTGACACCGGTCAATTCATGGATTTCGCGATACGGCACGCCCTGCCGCAGCAGCGGCACCACCTTCCAGCGGTCGGACAGCGCCTCCAGCTCGGCCGGGGTGCACAGGTCGCGCAGGAACGCAGTGACCTGCTCGGCGCTGGACAGGCCGGCAAAGGCGCCGGCAAGGCTGTCCAGGTCGGCCTGGGGGTCTTTTTCACGGGGGACAGGGCGGATTTTCATCGTATCAATGTAATAGCGCGCTATTACATTAGCGCAAAAGCGGGCTGATGCCAAATCGGCTTTACCTTCCTGCTTCCTCTGTTCAGGTTCAGGCCTTCGTTGCCGCAGGAATCGAGCATCCCGATCCGTCGCCGGGCCTTGCCCGGCTGGCGATGGATCTGGGCGAACAGCCGCTGGCCTTCGCATGGCCTGAGCTGGGCCGGCGGGGGCGGGTTTGCGGGACACGCCGTAAACCCATCCATGGGGGCTCGTTCGCGCCATCCATGGCGCTCTACGGTCC
>NZ_JASCOP010000140.1:0-10004 GCF_029959395.1 Stenotrophomonas sp. PS02300 | reverse complement strand
CCGGGCGCCAAACCGGGGGGGGGCTCCCGCGCCGGGGCGGCGGCCCCCCCCCCCCACGCCCGTAGACCGATCGGCCCAGCGGACATCCGCTGGGCCGATGTCATTCTTGTCATGGAACCCAAGCACCTGCATCGTCTGCAGGCAGGCTTTCCGCGATTGCTTGCGTACAAGCGGCTGCACTGCCTGGACATTGCTGATGACTACCGTTACATGGATCCTCAGCTGGTGGAGCTGATCGACACCAAGGTGACGTCACTCCTGAGGGGGGACGGCCAAGCCGGGTGACCCGCTCGCCGTGCCGGGCTTTGCCCAAGGCTGGATGTCTGGTTCTGACCAATTGCATGGGACGCAGAGAGCCGCAACATGATCGAACAATCCCAAGCGATGCCACTTCTCGTTGAGGCGTGCCCAACGTTTCAGGATGCCTGGGAACGACACCTCGCCGAATGGGGCGGCGATCTCCTGTACATCGCAGCCGGCGAGCTGGCACAGCACCTGCTGGAGCGATATCGGGCCGGAGATTCATCTTCGTTTCCGATACTCGCGTTGGCTGTTGAGCGCCTGATAGAGGACGGATCACCTTGGGTGCAGGAGTTTGTCGTCATCGGAGTTCTGGAGGCAGTTCAGAACGTATGGGGTAATGCGGGCACGAGCCCTGAAGTATTTGCAATGCACCTGGGACCTCTGGGGCTGTCACAGTGGATGCATCTCAACGAATTCTGGTCCGGTGGTGCACTTGTTGCGAACGGAACTGCGCCTGACGCAAACGGATGACTGCTCCCGGCCGCAAGCAGACTTAGCGCGGTGCGCGGTCATCGATTCCATCTCTGGAAGGATTGAACCCCAAGGCCCTCATTCTGCTGGCGCAGCCGCGCTATCGGCCAGTACGCCAATTTCGTTAAGCCACGTGCGCGCCAGCGACGGCCAGTTCGCCAGCGGCGTGTTTGCAACTCGCAGGCCGAAGGCGTGGCCGCCATGCGGATAAAGGTGCAACTCAGCGGGAATCCCGGCCTGCTGCAATGCCAGGTAGTACGTCATCGAGTGGCGAACGTCATCGGTGGGGTCATCGCCTGCCTGCAGAATGAAGGTCGGCGGACAGTCCTTCGGGATTTGCACTCCCGCATCCAGCGCCAGGCCCGGCTTGCCCTTGTCCCACAGATGGCCCGGATACAGCGCTAGGGCAAAGTCCGGCCGGGTGTCCTGCTGGTCGGCCGCATCTACGGCGTCGTAACTGCGCGCCGATGCATTGCTGACGTCCGCCACCATGCGCCCACCGGCAGAGAACCCAATCACGCCCACCCGGTGTGGATCTACGCCCAGTTCGTGGGCCTGGGCCCGCAACAGCGCGATGGTCCGCTGCGCATCCTGCAGTGCCATTGGCACCTCGGGGATGCGCCGGCAATTGCATTCGTCAGCCCAATACGGGCCGGAGCCGGGAACGCGATACTTCAGCAGCACGCAGGTGATGCCCTGCCCGACGAGCCATTCGCAGACCTCGGTGCCCTCCAGGTCGATGGCCAGCACGCGGTAGCCACCGCCAGGGAACACTACGATGGCCGCGCCTGTATTGGCCACGGACGGCCGGTAGATCGTCATGCTGGGCCGGGAGACCAGTTGGACCATGGTGACCGGCTGGCCAGCAATGGTCCCCGGGCTGCGGCCGAAGCGTTCGGCGCCGGTCGTGGCGGGCAGCGTAATAGCCAGGGTATCCGGCCACAAGGGTTGCTCGATGGCGGGTGCTTGGGGATGCCAGGCGCGATCCTGCGGGTCGATCAGCGGCTCCGCGCCGGTGCGCGCCGCCTGGCAAGGCGCGCAGGCGAGCAAGGCGAAGAGCCAGCCCAAGGCGGTGGTCATTTCATCCAGCGCGTTCCAATCGCATGTCGCTTACCCACGCCGGCTTGCCATCATGCGCGCCGCATCCTGCGAGGGTGGCAGGCCGAACGCACGCGCGTATTCGCGGGTGAACTGGGTGGGACTCTCATAGCCCACATCGAGCGCGGCTGCGGTAACGCTTGTTCCCCGCGTGGCCAGAATCTGGCGGGCCTGCAGCAGGCGTAGCTGCTTCTGGTACTGAAGCGGACTTAGTGCGGTGGCGGACTTGAAGTGCTGGTGGAAGGCGGACTCGCTCATTGCCACCTGTTCGGCCAACGCCGCGATACGCAGCGGCTTGGCATAGTCGCTGCGGATGCGCTGGATGGCGCTGCTGATACGCGCCAGCGCCGAATCCGGCGTGGCCAGCTGCCGCAGCATGCACCCGTGTGGTCCCTGCAGCACGCGGTACAGGATCTCGCGCTCGTAGGCCGGGGCCAGCGCAGGTATTTCGCGGGGGCGCTCCATCAGGCGCAGCATGCGCACCCACGCATCCATCAGCTCCGGGGTGACGGCAGCGACGTTGAAGGCCTCGGTCTGGGTGGAGGGCTCGCCGCGCCCGGTGGCGGCATCGGTGGTGTCGCACAGCAGCGCTGCGATGATGCCAAGGTCCAGCGTGAGGCTCACCGCCAGGTACGGTTCGCCGGTGCTGGCCGGGTGCACGGCACCCACCGCCGGCAGGTCCACGGACATGATGAAGTACGTAGCCGGGTCGTATTCGAGGGTCTTCTCACCCACCGTCATGGATTTGCTTCCCTGCAGGATCAGGTTGATCATCGGCTCGTATACGGCCGCCAGGGCATGCTCCGGGATCTCGCCCTGCACCATGGCAACGCGGGGAATGCCCGTATCGGTACGGCGATTCTCGGCATGCGCGGCGAGGCGGCGCAGTTCTTCCAGTGCGTTGTCCATGGCCACATTGGACACCCGCCGCAGGGGGCTGGCAAGGCGCAAAGCAGGAATAGGCAGGAATTGGCGAGGATCAGGTCGGCGCGCCGCAGCCGGCGACCCTAGCCTGTGCATCTCCCCTCACTGCACAGGACTACCTGCATGAAACACGTACTGATCACCGGCGGCAGCCGCGGCATTGGTGCCAGCGCCGCGTTGCACTGCGCGCAGCGTGGCATGGGCGTCATCCTCACCTACAACGCCCAGCCCCATGCTGCCCAGCAGGTAGTGGAGCGCATCCAGGCAGAGGGCGGTACGGCGGTGGCCCTGCAGCTGGACGTGGGCAACACCGGAAGCTTTGCGGCATTCGCCGCGACGGTGAAGGACACCTTGCAGGGCACCTGGGGCGCCTCCGCGCTGGGTGGCTTGGTGAACAACGCCGGGTTTGGGCTGTTCAATCCGATCGAGACGGTGACCGAGGAACAGTTCGATGGTCTGTTCAACGTGCACCTGAAGGGGCCGTTCTTCCTCACGCAGGCACTGCTGCCGCTGCTGGGTACGGGTGCAAGCATCGTCAACGTCACCAGTGCCACCACGCGCGTGGCCACCGCCGGGGTGGCGCCGTATGCCGCCTTCAAGGGTGGGCTGGAAGTGCTTACCCGCTACATGGCCAAGGAGTTCGGCGAACGCCGCATCCGCGTCAACGCCGTCGCACCCGGGGCGATCCGTACCGAACTGGGTGGCGGGCTCAATGATGAATTCGAAGCCCTGCTGGCGGCGCAGACGGCACTGGGCCGGGTAGGTGAGCCGGACGACGTGGGGCGCGTCATTGCCGGGCTGCTCGGTGATGAGCAGGCCTGGGTCAATGCGCAGACCATTGAAGTGGCAGGCGGCTACAACATCTAGTTCGCAACGGGAGTACGACATGCTCGACCACATTTTCCTCACAGTCACCGACACCACCCGCTCGGTTGCGTTCTACACGGCCGCGCTGGCCCCGCTAGGCATCGTCAACCGGCTCGACTACGACGGCCGGCAGGGCCCACCCGGCCACCCGGACCTGAAAGGCTTCGGCGCAGGGGGCCGGGTCTTCTTCTGGCTGCGGCAGGGCGTAGCGGCGGCGCAGGCGGCACATGTTGGCTTCGTGGCAGATTCCAGGGCGATGGTCGATGCCGCGCACGCCGCCGCGATGGTCGCCGGCGCCAGCGAAATCCATCCGCCCGGCCCGCAGCTGCACTACGACCCACGCTACTACGCCGCGCAGGTGCGCGATCCGGATGGCTACAGCCTGGAGTTCGTCTACAAGAGCTGGCAGCACGGCCATGAATGATGTCGCCGCGTACACCACGAAGACACTGATGATCTACGGTGCATCCGGCTACACCGGGCGCATGGCTGCCGCGCACGCGAAGGAAGCTGGGCTGAGGCTGGTATTGGCGGGGCGCGACGAAGCGCCGCTGCAGGCGCTGGCCACGCGCCTTGGCGTGGAGTACCGCGTGTTCGCGCTGGATAACGCTGGCGATGTGGACAACGGGTTGCAGGAGATCGCGGTGCTGCTCAACTGCGCTGGGCCGTTCGCGCATACCGCAGAGGCGCTGATGGAGGCTTGCCTGCGTACCGGTGTCCACTACCTGGATATTGCAGCCGAACTGGACAGCTACCAGCTGGCCGAGCGCCATGACCTGAGCGCCGCCCAGGCAGGGGTGATGCTGATGCCGGGTAGCGGCGGCAGCGTGGCGATGCTTGGCAGCCTGGCCGCACGTGCCGTTGAGCGTGTGCCGTCGCCGGTGTCCATCCGTATCGCGTTGCATGTGGCGGGGTCGATGTCGCGCGGATCGGCGCTCAGTGCCAGCCAGAACGTAACGACCACGTGCCTGATGCGAAAGGATGATGTGCTCACGGCGCGTGCGCCGGATGCGCTGCGCGACCTCGATTTCGGCACGGGCCCGTTGAGCTGCTTCCCGGTGACGTTGCCTGACCTGATCACCATCGCCAGGCAGACCGGGGTGGGCGATATCGAAACCTACGTGCATGTGTCTGGCAGCGCGTTCCCCGAAGGCGGCATCGATGCACTGCCGGATGGACCCACCGCGCAGGAGCGCGCCGACAACCGGTACCAGGCAGCGGTAGAGGTGGTCGGCGCCGACGGCGCCATCACCCGCGCGGCGCTGGATACCGTCAACGGCTACAGCTTCACGCCCTTGGCCGCGGTCGTGGCTGCGCGCCGCGTGCTGGCAGGGGAGGCGCGCCCGGGCTTCCAGACGCCCGTGGGTGTATTCGGCAGCGGCTTCGCGGAGACCATCGCCGACACCCGTATCACCTTCATTGACCCAACCACCCCTACGTCTCGCTAAGGATTCAAGCTCATGTCATTGCACCTCAACGCTTCCGATACTCTTTACGACACAAATGCCGTGGTCGACACGCTGTACCGCTTCGCCGCAGGTATCGATCTGCGCGACCGCGCGCTGCTCTCGTCGGCCTTTACAGAGGACGCCATATCCGATTTCCGCCCCGCCGGCGCAAAGGCGGGCTTCGAGTATCCCGTGCTGCAGGGGCGGGAAACCATCGTCGAGGCGCTGTCCACTTCGCTCGGCGGGCTCGATACCACCCACTCGTTCAGCAACCCCAGGGTGGTGGTGGACGGCGATACGGCGCGGGTGGATGTGCTGGTCGAAGCGCAGCACGTATCGAGCGTCGACGGCGCACGCCAGTACCTGATGAAGAACCGCTATGACGTTGTCCTGGCCCGCCGCGATGCGGGGTGGGAGATCAAGCACGTGATCGTGGACAACGTCTGGCGGACGGGTGATCCGGGCGTGCTTGCTGGAATCTGAGCGGATTGGGCGGTCAATAGTCTGCATCTGGCCGTAAGCGGACGACGTAGACATGGCCAGATCCAATGGCCTGAGGACTCAAGCCTGCTAGAGGCAAGCCTGCAGCAGACCACGAAGCTTGTCCTGCGGAGCGCCCGGATTCTCCACGCTCGTCTCCATGGCAAAGGCGGTGAACGTCGGGTCGTTCATCGTCTTTCTGATGATCGATTCTTCGCGTTGAGTAAAAGCGTCGGCCCCGAATCCGGCAGTTGATGGGGATGAAAAAAACGCTTTCAGATATCTCTTTCCCAGCGCACTGGCGAAGAAACTGTCGGATTGGGCCACCATGGTGGCATCAAGTTGCTCGACCACGAGTGGAAGATAGGCGTCGGCCAGTGCCTCATTGGGAATCGCGCCGAAACAGCGTTTTTGCTGCGGAGACAATTGATCGTTTCTGGCCATCGCCTCCTTTACACCGGAAAAGGTCAGAACCGAAACAGCCTTGGCCGTCGAATGGCCAGCGTCCGCAGCCATTGCCGGTAGTGACGTACAAACCAGCAAAGCAAGAAGCAGATGCTTCATGGACGAGTCTTCCGTAGCGTTGGTCAATCCAGCCACAGTCTGCCGCAAACCCAGCAATAGCCGCAATCGCCGTACTGTTTGAGTTCGGTGCGGCTTCGGCAAGGCTAACCGGGAGCGCCTATCCGAGGTTTGCGGGTGCGGTGTGGACTCTGAAATCTGGCGCTTGGATTACTAGCGAAGTCCTGGGCTTCATCCAGGAGAGGTGTGCCGGATCGAACCGCTGGGTATGACCGCTCGTGACCGTCAGCATCCTCCGCCTGCGAAGGCGGCCAGCTCCTCCGCCTGACCCTCGGGGAAGGATTCCTTGAGCAGGTCGAGCAGCGCCGACACCCTTGAGCTGAGCAGTCGTCGCGAGGGGTACAGCGCCCATATCTCGATGGGCGGGGCCTTCGCATCTCCCCACGACACCAATGCGCCATCCCTGAGATCGTCGGCAACCAGCGAGAAGGGCAGCATCGCCGCGCCGGTGCCTGCACGAACGGCATCGCGCACCATGGTCAGTGCGCCCAGGCGCAGCACTGGATCCACCCCGATACGTATCTCGCCACGCGGCGTCACCAGATCCCAGCCAGTGGCATCGCTGGACGGCCGGAACACCGCAGGCGCCGTCTCGCCCATCGCGGGCAGGGGCAGGTCAGGGTGCGCCACCGCCACGAGTCGGTCCCGGATCAGCACCCGCCCCACCAGCCGCGCATCCGGATCCGGATTGACCCGTATCACCAGGTCGTAGCCTTCCTCCACCATGTCCACGGCGCGGTCTTCGGTGGTGACATCGAGCCGCACCTGTGGGTAGCGCTTCACGAACTCGGCTGCGATCTTGCCCAGCGCCATCTGCGAGAACAGCATCGGTGCGCTCACGCGCAGCCGGCCACGGGGCGTGTCGCCGCCGGAGGCAATGGACGTGGCCGCTTCATCCAGTTCGGTAAGCAGCGTCTCGGTGCGTTCGAACAGCGCCCGACCTTCCTCGGTGAGCTTCAACGTGTGCGAGCCACGCTCGAACAGCCGCACCCCCAGGCTGGCCTCCAGCTCACCCACGCGCCGCGAGAGTGTTGCCTTCGGGCGGTCCGCCGCGCGCGCGGCACGGCCAAACCCGCCGTGTCGCGCCACCAGGTTGAAGTCGGCCAGGGCCAGCAGGTCCATGTGTTCCACCAGCGAGACAGGGGGTCCAAGTATATGGGCTATCGGTCCGCACGCGGATCAACAACCATGAGGCCTCACCACTCACCCGGAGTACCCCATGACCATTCTTGTTACCGGCGCCACTGGCACCATCGGCCGTCAGGTCGTCCAGCACCTCACCCAGCGCGGCGCAAACGTTCGCGCACTGGTCCGCACCCCCGCCACCGCCAACCTGCCCGCCACCGTGGAGGTGGTGCAGGGCGACATGCTGGAGGTGGATTCCCTCCGCCAAGCGCTGAAGGGCGTCTCCACGCTGTTCCTGCTCAACGCCGTGGTCGCCGACGAATTCACCCAGGCGCTCATCACCCTCAACGTCGCCCGCGAGACCGGAGTGAAGCGCGTGGTGTACCTGTCGGTGATCCACAGCGACCGCTACGTCAACGTGCCGCACTTCGCCGGCAAGTTCGGCGTGGAGCGCATGATCGAGCAGATGGGCTTCAGCGCCACGATCCTGCGCCCGGCCTATTTCATCGACAACGACCTCACCATCAAGGACGTGGTGCAGGGCTACGGTGTGTACCCGATGCCGATCGGCAGCAAGGGGCTGGCGATGATCGACACCCGCGACATCGCCGAGATTGCCGCCATCGAACTACTCAACCGCGAACAGGCGCCGGACAACAGCGCGCTGACCCGACTCAACGTGGTGGGCCCGGAAGTACTCACCGGAGAACAGGTGGCTGCCATCTGGAGCGAGGTGCTGAACCGCCCGATCGCCTACGGCGGCGATGACACGGCCGCCTTCGAGCAGAACCTGCGCCAGTTCATGCCTGCGTGGATGGCCTACGACATGCGACAGATGGCCGAGCGCTTCATCAGCGACGGCATGCTGCCGGGCGCGGGTGACGTGGAGCGGTTGATGCACTTGCTGGGTCGGCCGTTGCGTACCTACGGCGCGTTCGCGGCGGAGCATGCGTCAGCGGGCTGAGCCCAGCCGCCAGCAATAGAGCAGGCGGTGGCCTATCTGGATGTCACTGCTGCTCTTCATCAGCCGGTGGAGCGTAGAGTGCTTCAAGCTTGTCCAGTTCGTCCTTGATTCCGCTGGTATCAAGGTCCACGCCCAGCGTCCGCTTGAGTTCCTCCATGGTGGTGTAGTGACCCCAGAACTGGATCAACGCCTCCTTTGCGCGCGTCGCGGCGACCTCGGGTTCGTAATTGTCCCAGAAGAGCCAAAGCCATTTTCTTCTGGCCTCGATTCCGATCTTGAATCCGTCGAGGAGCTTTATGAGGAACTCGTGGTGCCTGTTCTCGATGATGACAGGCGGAGCCACCGCGTCAGGAGGGTTGTTGTCGTCGCGGATCAGGTCCAGCACTTCCCTGAGCATGGCGTTGATGTAGTCGTCGCGCTGCTCCACTTCATCGAACTGCTTGATCTTGTAGCTCTTGCTGTCAAGTTCCACCTTATAGATGGTGTCGTCGTCATAGCAGTTCATGTAGAAGTCGCGGCCGTTGGCGGCCCAGAACGCCTTGCCCAGCGGCACATCGATGAAGGTGCTATCGCTGTTCACCCGGCGGGCCTTCTCGCTCTTCGCGCTGTAGATGAAGACTTCCGGAAAATCCATATCCTCGAAGCGGCCAAGCAGCAACGCCTTCTTCCCGTCCTTGGAAACGTGCATGGACTGGATGTCGAACGGATGGTCATCGCGGTCCACGCTTTGGCGAATGCGATCGGTTACCTGATTGGTGAGCAGCGTCATTGTCGATCCTTGTTCGTGAACTGCGAGGTGGCGGTGCGTCATTCTAATTCGCCCGACCAGAGGCGTGCGGAGATGTGCTTGAAGGAATGGTGCTGATGGTCCACAGCACAAAGCTTGACCCGGGCGGGTCTGTGGTCCTTTCGGGTAAGCGCACTGCGGGTGGCCCTTGTTCCAGGCCGGAAACCTACGTGGCCGTCCGGGCCTGTTGGTTCGCGAAAGCCTGGAATTGCGACCAGTACTTCCCGATATGGTCGAAGACGCCGTTGACGGGTGTCTGAGTGTCCGGCTGTGCATAATGCAAGCACTCCAGTAAGGACCTCGGGCCATGAGTCGAGCCGACGCAATGAAGCGCACCACTCTCATCTTTATCGCGTTAGGCCCGGTGATCGGCGGCATTTTCATTTTCGCGCAATTCGTGGTCTTTGATCATCCACCAGCGTTGGCCGAGCTCTTCACTTTCGGAATGATCTGGATGGTGATCTTATTCGCTATCGGCGGCTACGTTGTGGGTGCGGTCCCGGCGGCCGCCACCGGCCTGCTCTTCTCCTTCGTGGCCTCACGGCGTACGCTGAATCTCGTGGAGAGCATTCTTCTGGGGGCCGGTGCGGGCTTTCTCACCAGTGCGATGGCCGTAGTAGTTATCGCCTTGATCAGCCCCGGCGCACCCAAGTGGAACTGGATCATCCCCTTGGCAGGCGCGCTGTCTGGCACACTCTGCAGCGTCGTTTGTTGGGTCTTGGCCATCACGCGGCATGAGGCCGCTGGCAAAAGCGATGCTCGCATTCGTTAGCCGCGCGCCCAGCGAAGGGGTGTGCCCAAGTAGCTGAGGCGCCGTACGTCCGCTTCTGGCCTTGGATTCAACCGGTCGACGCAACACACTGAAGACTGCTTACCGGCAGCAGGAGTGTTGCAGATGGAGCGCAGGCCAAGGATCTACTACAGCGACGCCCAGAAGGCTCTGATGTGGGAGCGA
>NZ_JASCOP010000013.1:0-55569 GCF_029959395.1 Stenotrophomonas sp. PS02300 | reverse complement strand
GCGCGTGGCCGTTCAGCCACGCGCCGGGAAACCCTGCTGGCGCTCAGTCGCGCATCAGCGTGGACTTGCCGAACAGGCTTTCCACCAGGTCCACGGCCAGCACCGCGGTGGCGTTGCGGTTGTCCAGCAGCGGGTTGAGTTCGACGATGTCCAGCGAGCCCATGCGGCCGGTGTCGGCGATCATCTCCATCACCAGCTGCGCCTCGCGGTAGTTCACCCCGCCCGGCACGGTGGTGCCCACGCCCGGGGCGATGCTGGGGTCGAGGAAGTCCACGTCGAAGCTCACGTGCAGGTGGGTGTTTTCGTCGATACCTTCCAGCGCCGCTTCCACCGCGCGCTTCATGCCGGCCTCGTCGATGTAGCGCATGTCGTACACATCGACCTTGTGCTGCTTGATCAGGCGCTTCTCTTCCTGGTCCACCGAACGGATGCCGATCTGGCGCACCTGCTGCGGGCAGATCGCCGGGGAATCACCGCCCAGCTTCGTCAACGCGTCCGGGCCCAGCCCGCACAGGCAGGCCACCGGCATGCCGTGCACGTTGCCCGACGGGGTGACCTCGCTGGTGTTGAAGTCCGAATGCGCATCCAGCCACAGCACGCGCAGGTCACGGCCCTGTTCGCGGCACCAGCGCGCCACGGCGGTGATCGAGCCGATGCCCAGGCAGTGGTCGCCACCCAGCATGATCGGCAGGCGCCCATCCCGCAGTTCGGCATAGGTGGCGTCCATCAGCACGCGGTTCCATTCCACCACTTCATCCAGGTGGCGGTAGCCCTGCTCCGGCGGCGTCCACGGGTTGCGCGGGCCATCCAGGTTGCCGCAGTCGCGCACGTCCACGCCGCGCGCGGCCAAGGCCTCGCCCAGGCCGGCGATGCGCAGCGCCTCCGGCCCCAGTCCGGCACCCCGGGCACCGGCCCCGATATCCGTGGGCACGCCGATCAGGGACACCGCAGGTTGACGATTACTCATGCTGACTCCACACACGGAAAATCCCACCAGTCTAGTGATCCGGCCGGCAAACCACTCGCGGCGACGCAACAGCGGCCGCCGAAAGGCTGACCGCTGGCGGCGCTCACTGACCCGCCACGTCGCATCCGGACCCAGCGCGAAAGCCTTATGTGTCAATGCGTTGACACACACGAAAGGAACACTGCGGTTCATCTTACGTTGGCCGTGAAGGCAAAAATTACGTGCTACATTTCACACTTCTTCGCAGTACTGATTGACTAACCCGCGCAGGGTTGGTCCGAGTTTTGTCGTGTTTCAGGGGGCAGTACGTGCAGCGCAGCAGCATCCACCAGATCGTCCGCAATGCCAGTGGCGAGAGCCAGCCGGCCCGGCAGTTGTATGACACCGCCGCCATTGAACAGGCCTTCCAGCATGCGCGCGAACGCGAGCGCGGGCTGAGCCTGCTGATGCTGTCCACCGCCGACGGCCGCGCCGTGGCCGAAGATTCCACGCTGGGCGTGGATGGCCGCCGCCTGGCCGCCATGGCCAATTCGTTCCTGACCCTTGGCGAGACCGTCTCGCGCGAGCTGGCGCTGAGCGAAGCGGACTACGCCACCATCTGCACCAAGCTCGGCAACGTGGTGCTGATCCGCATCCAGGCCGACAAGCCGCTGACCCTCACCGCCGTGGCCGGCCACGAGGTCAACATGGCCGTGCTGCTGTTCCACGCGCGCGAATGCGCCTCCCGCCTCGATTCCGTGCTGCGCCCGCGCGCGGCCTGAGCACCCTTCGGTTTTGTCGTGCCCTTCCGGCAGGCCTTGGCCTGCCTCTCCCACTGCCTGAAGTAAAAAGGATTTACGTGCCCAATCTCAATCTGGAAAAGCTCAATTCGCTCGCCGGTTTCGTCGGCGCCGCCCTGGTCGACGGTGACAGCGGCATGGCCCTGGCCATGGTCGGCGGCGGCAACATCAACCTGGAACTGGCGGCCGCGGGCAACACCGAAGTCGTGCGCGCCAAGCGCCGCGTGGCCGAGCAGCTGGGCCTGTCGGACACCCTGGAAGACCTGCTGATCACCCTGACCACGCAGTACCACCTGATCCGCCCGCTGGAAAGCAATCCGCTGCTGTTCCTGTACGTGGTGATGGACCGCAGCAAGGCCAACCTGGCCATGTCGCGCCATGAACTGAAGGCCTTCGAGAAGACCCTGGACTTCAGCTGATCGCAGGCACTGCCGCCGCGCCGCTGCCCTGACCGGGCGCGGCGCGGTGGTCGCTTCGGTTGCGCGGTACACCCCCATGAATACCCCCACCCGTTCTTTCCGCATTGCCGCCATCGGGCTGGATGTGCTGCATCAGACGCGCCTGAAACTGGCCAGTTCCATGCTGCTCGCCGAGCGCATGGAGGTGGTGCTGCAGCCGTGGCCCGGCGATGCCTGCGACCTGCTGGTCATCGGCCTGGATCATGCCGATGCCGCGCGCGCGCTCAGCGAAGCGCATGCGGCCAACGTGCCGACGCTGTCGATCGCACGCCGCTATGCCGATCCTGCCCCGGGGCGCCTGCCGCACGGCGCCACGGTGCGCGACATCAACGAACAGCTGTCCAGCCTGCTGCAGGCCGCGCCCAGCGTGGACCGGCCCGCCGACGGTGTGCCGCTGCTGCTGCAGCTGGCTTCGTCCACCGGATCAAACCTGCACCTGCTGCAGCGGGGCGCGATCACCGTGCTGGTGGATACCGCCACGCGCAGCATCGCGCTGCCGCCCACGACGACGCTGTCCGAGCTGGTGTCGCAATTGGATGATGTGGCCTGGTCGGGCAGCGTCATCGATGCGCCGACGTTCCAGCACCAGTACGCATACCGGTTGCCGCAGCGCTACTCGTTTGAAGCGCTGTATTTCTGCATCGCCCGGCATCGCCCCCTGCTGTTGCCGGCACCTGCCGAGCATGCGCCGATGAAGTTGCGCCATTGGCCTGACCTCAACCCGGACGATGTGCCCAGCACCTGGCTGCTGGCCATTGCCTGCCTGCACGCCCGCCCGTGGCAGCCCAATGCGTTGGCGGCGGCTTGCCAGATGCCGCGCAACACGGTGCAATCCCTCTTCTGTGCTGCTGTAGCCAGTGGCCTCGCACTGACCCAGGAGCCTGCCGTGCCCCAAACCTCCCGCCGCCGCGACGCCGGTGATTCGCGCTTCTTCTCGTGGGTGGCGCGACGTTTCGGCCTGAACCTGTTCCAGGGGAGCACGTCATGAGCCTGCCCGCCAACAAGCTGGTGTTCGTGGGCAGCATGGGCGCCGGCAAGACCACGGCGGTGCGTGCGATCTCGGATGTGGAGCCGGTGAGCACCGAAATGCCGATGAGCGAAGACGCGATGGGCGACAAGGTGGAGACCACTGTCGCCCTCGATTACAGCTCGATCGAACTGGACGATGGCGAACTGCTGCACGTATACGGCGTGCCAGGCCAGCGCTACCTCGATTTCATGTGGCCGATGGTGTGCGAAGGCGCGCTGGGTGTGATCGTGCTGGTCAGCGCCGGTCACCCGGAGCCGGTCGCATCCACGGTGGAACTGCTGCAGGAGTTTTCGCGCATCGCGCCGGAAGCGAGCCTGGCGGTGGGCGTGACGCGCACCGATGAGTACCCGGCGCTGTTGATTCCGGAATTCCGTAATGCGCTGTTCGACGCAGGCCATCGCCTGCCGGTAATGCGCGTGGACGCGCGTTCGGCCACGCAGGTGACGTTCCTGGTGAAGTCGCTGCTGTCGTATCGGTACGCAGAGACGAATTGACCCAAGCTCCTGCCTATCGATATCGCTTAAGTCATTGATTTTTATGCTGCACCAGTTTGCGAGAACTGTGTTACTTTGGGATCAGATCTGACCGGCGGCTCGTCCACCCAGTAGGATCTACCCGGGCACCGAAAGGTGCCCTTTTTCTCTCGACAGCCGGACAATCCCTTCAGGGTCCTGCGTACTGGCCGCTCTGCAGAGCATCGGCGACAATCGGTCGAAGTAGTGGCTACCCCCTTTTCTTCGCATGTACCCATTCGGCGCGAGCCGCTGGTAAAGCAGAAACGCACAGAGATCCGCAGACTGGATCAGCAACGAGTGCCGGGAATCGCGATAGACCGGATCTTCCAGGATGCGCCTCAGCTGTAATGACCGGTACCCCCCAAGCTGACTCGGCACTGGGTTGTGGTGGCGCATCTTACGGAGCAACTGCGTGAGCTTCTTCTGTGGGTCACCATCGGCAAAGATCATGCCTCTTTCTTCCTGGCCGGCGGTCCCGCGAAAGTTCCGGAAGGCGATCGTGTTTTCGAATCGCTGGATCAAGGCCTGCCAACCCTTTTCGAATGGGTCGTAACCGGCGCCTTTCCCCTGTTTATCTACGACCACGTTGATCAGGTTGGCGTCCGGCAATCGCGCCAACTCATCTGCAAAGTGACGAAGTATGGCGAGGCGATCATGTTTAGCGATGCGCGATAGCTCCTCTGAGCCGCGTACGAACTGGGCAGCGTGGATTTCTTCCCTCAGCTTCAGTTCGAAGTGATCCCTGATACGAAGCCGGAAAGCGACCAGTGCGTCCAGCGACAGGCGCCAGTCCCGCTCGTGAACCACCAACCCGGAAAGAACGAAGTATCGGCTGGGTGAGTTCACCATGCCAGGATCCCCGCTCTCATCCACATACATGAAGTACATGCTGCTCCCTTGGTTCGCCCTCGGCGAACTGAAAGATGAGCAGAAGAGTCTCGGTGACGGTGCCGCAACGCGCCAATCGAAGTTTGGCGGACAGATGACCCGTTTCCACAGAGAGCATCTATGGCGCGGGAGAAAAATGGTGCCGACACCCGGATTCGAACTGGGGACCTACCGCTTACAAGGCGGTTGCTCTACCAACTGAGCTATGCCGGCAAAGGCACGGCGACGGCATTGCCGGCGCGGACGGCGATTCTAGCGCAAGCCCGCGCATTCCAGCGAGCGTTGCTGGGCCGCGCCACTGCGCTGGCGGGCTGCGCTGGGGCTGGCCTTGTCGGCCAGGGCCGCATCCACCCACCATTGCGCGCTGCCTTCGCTGCCGCCGACCAGGCGGGCGCTGAAGCCGGCCGCACTCAGGGCCGCCAGGCGGCGCTCGGCGCCTTCGCGGTTGCGGTACTGGCCGAGGGCAATGGCGTTGGCATCTTCGCCCTGGGCCATGATGTAGTAATCGCTGATGCCCGCCGCGGCAATGCGTTTGACCGTGGCCTGGGCCTCTTCGCGGCTGGCGGCGGCCGGCATCATCACGCGGTAGGTGCTGCTGGCGCCGGGTTTGGGGACCTCACGCAGGCGCGAACGCTGAACGAGTTCGCCGGCTTTGCCCTGGGCGGCCATGGCGGTGTCGCGATCGGCGAAGGGGCCTAGGCTGATGCATTGGAGCGGGCCGGGGGGCGTGGGCGCCGGTGGGGTTTCGGGCATCCGGGCAGGGCCCGGCTCTACGGCGGCGGTTGCGGCCGGGGTCGGGGTTGGTGCGGCGGGCTTGGGCGGTGCCGGAGTGGCGTCGGCCAAGGCCGTGGTCGCGGCAGCGGGGGGCGCGCTTGCTGCGGCCGGCGCGGTTGCGGCCGCCGCCGGTGCACTGGGGCTGTCGAGCAGCTGCAGCTGGGCTACGCCGGTGGGCGTGGCGGGCGGAGCCGGCGCGGGTTCGCCGCGCAGCATCCACCACAGCGCAACGCCCACGTTGAGGATGGCCAGTACGACGATCAGGGCACGGGTAAGCATGCGCCGATCCTACCGCGACGCCGGTGGCTGGTGCACCGCCCAGCGCGCGAGACCATCGAGTACCAATGCCGGTTGGAACTGCGCATCGGCCAGCAACGGCATCAGCGCCGGTGCGCCGCCGCCATGCACCAGCAACGCGGGCACCCTGCCCAGCACGGCGGCGGCCTGCACGCGGCTGCGTTCGATCAACGCGACAGCTGCGCCATCGCAACCGGACGCGAGTGCGTCGGCGGTGTCGTTGGCGAACTCGCTGTAATCGCCGCCCTGCGCGGGCAGCTGCACTGCGCGGGCATGCAGGGCTTCGCGCATGGTGGTTGGCGATGCAGCAATACGGCCACCGTGATGCTGGCCATCGGCATCAAGCAGGTCGATGGTGAGCGCGGTGCCGACGCCGGCCACGACCACGGCTTCCTGCCGTTCGGCGGCGGCGATCAGCGCAAGATAGCGGTCCACTCCGAACTTCGACGGATCGGCGTAGGCGATGCGCACGCCGGCGCAGCTGGCTTCGGTTTTCGCCACGCGAACGTGGCGGAAGCGCGCGCGCAGTACCTCGAGCATGCTGGCGGTGAGCGCGGCGGCGGCCACGCTGGCCACGTAGGCGGTGTCGCCGCTGGGCAGCTGCGCCAGTGCATCGGCCGGCATCGCTTCGGCGCCATGCGGCCACGCCTGCACGTCACCCGCGCGGATGCCCTGCAGCGGGGCGAACTTGAACCGCGAATTCCCCAGGTCGAACAACCAATCGCTCATTGCGCCCTCACGCTGACTTCCCCGGCATGGAACACCCGTTCGCTGCCGTCGATACGCACGCGCAGCGCGCCATCGTCGGCCAGCCCCAGCGCCTGCCCTTCATGCATCACGCCGCCATCGTCCACCCGCACCGTGCGCCCGGCCAGGCTGTCCAGCGCGGCATAGCGTGGCAGGAACGGGGCCAGGCCGTCGCGCTCGAACGCCTCCAGGGCCGGCAGCAGGGCCTGCAGCAGCCAGGCCACCACCGCGTTGCGTTCGATGTCGTGGCCCAGCAGCGTGGCCAGGTCGGTCCACGGCTGGGTGATTTCGGCGGCGAATGCGGCCGGCATGCGCACGTTGATGCCCAGCCCGATCACCGCGCGCGCCGGGCCGGCGAACTCGCCGCCGCCTTCGACCAGCAGGCCGCCGAGCTTCTGCCCGTCCACCACGATGTCGTTGGGCCACTTCAGGCCTACGTTGGCAACGCCCTGCGCGCGCAGTGCCTCGGCCACCGCCACGCCCGCAACCAGGCTCAGCCCGCCCAGCCGCGACAGCCCGCCTGCGAAGCCGCGCAGCACCGACAGGTACACGTGCGCGGCCAGCGGCGAGGCCCAGGCCCGGCCGCGACGGCCACGGCCGCCGGTCTGGCGCTCGGCCAGCAGCACCCGCGCGCCGCGCTCCGGCGCGCTGCACCGCAACAATTCCGTATTGGTCGAACCCACGGTCCAGGCCACCTCGAGGGCGTCCAGCAGGGGCTTCAGCGCAGGGGGCAGCTGGGTCGCAATGGCCTGGGCGTCGAGCAGGTCCAGGTGCTGCTGCAGCTGGTAGCCATCGCCGGCGCGGCCATCGATCTCGATACCTGCCGCTCTAAGCCCTTGAATTCGCTTCCAAATTGCGGCACGGGTCTGGCCCAGCTCGCGGGCCAGCGCGTCGCCGGACAGTCGCCCGGCGCCCAGTTTGGCCAGCAGTTGGCGGTCGTCCACGGCAGCTTCCATCGGTTGATCGGCAAAATTATGCGGGAAAGCGTCGGGCAGCGCCCGCCCGGGGGCTTCCAATTGAGACGGTGAATCGGGCTAGAATCGAAGATTGACCCCCTTCGCCCTTCCGGATGTTGACGATGCGCCCGTTCGCCCATTGCCTGCTCCTGCTGTTGGCCCCGATGGCCGCGCACGCTTCCGATGCGCTGACCAGCTCGGGACGGGGTGGCTGCGTGTATTCGGCAGCTGAAGAGCGCGCGGCCCCGGCGGCCACGCCGACCAGCACCGCGCCGACCACGGTCAAGCCGAGCGCGACCGCGCCGGGCAGCACCGGCGGTGGCGGCGATGACGATGTGCTGCCGCGCCTGCGTGCGCCGAAATGGCACAGCTTCCTGCCGGGCATGTTCCGCTGATCCAGTCGTTGTTGCGCTGGCTGCGCTCGTCACCGCGCCCGATTCCTGATTCCGCCTGGCAACGCACCTGCCAGCGCACCGCGTGGCTGCGCGGCTTGCCGCCCGAGCGTGTGCAGCGCCTGCGTGTACTGGCTGCGGCGTTCCTGCACGACAAGACCATCACCCCCATTGGCGGGCTGCAGCTGGGCGACGATGACGCGGTGCTGATCGCCGCCCTGTGTTGCCTGCCGCTGCTGGAACTGGGTGAGGTGGGATTGCGCGGCTGGTCGCAGGTGCTGGTGTACCCCGAAGGCTTCATCGTGCCGCAGAGCGAGATGGACGAAGACGGGGTGCTGCACGAGTGGGAAGAGGAAGCGATCGGCCAGGTCTCGCACAACGGTCCGCTGCTGCTGTCCTGGCATGACGTGCAGGCCGAGCTGGAGCATCCGCACGAAGGCGCGTGCGTGGTGGTGCATGAGATGGCGCACCGCATCGATGTGCTCGATGGCGTGCTCGATGGCACCCCGCCGCTGCCGCGTGCGTGGCAGCAGCAGTGGGCCGCCGATTTCCAGCAGGCCTTCGATGCGCTGTGCGCGCAGGTGGATGCCGGGGTGGAGACGGTGATTGACCCGTATGCGGCCGAAGCGCCGGATGAGTTTTTTGCGGTAGCGACCGAGTATCACTTCTCGGCGCCGGATCTGCTGGAAGCAGAGATGCCGGTGGTGGCCGCGCATTTGAGACGGTTTTACGGGGCGCCGCCTGCGTTTTGACGGCGTACCGACCAACGGTCGGTACCTACCGGGAAACAACCATTCGGGCACATACCGACCAACGGTCGGTACGTACCGGTAAACAACCATTCGGTAGGTACCGACCGTTGGTCGGTACGCCCTGGACTTACGGCCCGGGCGGCAACTTCACTTCAAACCGCGCGCCACCCAGTTCCGGCGAACGCTTCACCTGCAGTTCGCCGCGATAGTCCTTGATCAGGTCCTGCACGATCGACAGGCCGATGCCGTGGCCCTGCACGCGTTCGTCGCCGCGCACGCCACGTTGCAGCACCTTGGCGATGTCGTCCGGGGCAATGCCCGGGCCGTCATCGTCCACCGACAGCACCAGCCCGGCGCGACGCATGCCCGGTGCGCTGAACGGCTTGGCGGTGAGCAGCACGCGGCGGTTGGCCCACTTGAACGCATTCTCCAGCAGGTTGCCCAGCAGTTCCTGCAGGTCGCCCGGCTCGCCGTGGAAGCGCGCACCGTCGTCGATATCGAACTCGCACAGCACGCCCTTCGAGGCGTACACCTTCTCCAGCCCGCGCACGATTTCCTCGGCGTTGGACTCGATCGGCAGCGGCGCCGAGAACAGCTTGTGGCCCGACGATGCGGCACGCGCCAGCTGGTAGGACACCAGGTTGTTCATGCGGCGCAGCTGCACATCGAATTCCTGGCGCAGGTCCTGGTCGGCCGCGCCACTGTCGAGCTGCGTGCGCAGTACCGCCAGGGGCGTTTTCAGGCTGTGCGCCAGGTCGGCCAGGGTGTTGCGCTGGCGCTCGAGGTTCTCGCGCTCGCTTTCAATGAAGGCATTGATGCTGTCGGTGAGCGGTTCCAGCTCGCGCGGGTGGCGTTCGCTCATGCGCTCGGTTTCGCCGCGCTGCACCTTGGTCAGCTCGGTGATCACCCGCCGCATCGGGCGCAGGCTCCACTGCAGGATGACGGTCTGCAACAGCAGCAGGATCAACCCCGCGCCGCCCATCCAGAACCACACCCGGCCACGGAACACGCGCAGCTGCGCACCGAGCGCGCGCGAGTCTTCCATCACGTAGATGGTGTACGGGAATTCGGTGGCGGGGTCGGCGTCGGCATCCCACACCAGGCCCAGGCCATAGCGGTACACCGAGCCCTGGCTGCCGTCGATCTGGATCATCGGCAGCGGGCCTTCGAACACTTCCTGTCGCGGCGCCAGCAGCTTGCCGCCCACGGTGGGCAGCATCGGGCCTTCGGCGGACATGGAGTTGCCTTTTCCGTCCGGCATGACGACCTGCAGGTACAGGCCGCTGCCTGGCACGTCGAAGCGGGGATCCGGCGGTTGTTCGCGGATGTACAGCGAGCGGTCGCGGGTGAAGTCGATGCCGGCCGCGTAGGCGGTCGCATAGTTTTTCAGGCGCTCGCGCAGGTTGGCGCGCGCCGTGTCGGCGAACGCCGCATCCAGTGCGTAGCCTGCAATCGCCAGGAAGGCGAGCAGGCTCACACTTGCAGCCAGCAGCTGGCGTGCCTGCAGGGAGCGCGGCCGCCAGCGTTTAAAGAACCACAGACGGCCTGACATCATCCCATCGCCGGACTAACGGCTCAGCCCTCGTTGCGCGGAATCGCGAAGCGGTAGCCGCGGCCACGCACGGTTTCGATCGGCTTGAGTTCGCCGTCCGGATCCAGCTTCTTGCGCAGGCGGCCGATGAACACTTCCAGCACGTTCGAGTCGCGGTCGAAATCCTGCTGATAGATGTGTTCGGTGAGGTCGGCCTTGGAGACCAGTTCACCGGCATGCATCATCAGGTATTCCAGCACCTTGTACTCGTAGCTGGTGAGGTCCACGTTGCTGCCTGCAACGCTGACGGTCTGCGCGGCAAGATCCAGCGCGACCGGACCGCATTCGAGCGTCGGCTTGCTCCAGCCCGCCGCGCGGCGCAGCAGCGCGTTGACGCGTGCCAGCAGCTCTTCGACGTGGAACGGCTTGACGAGGTAATCGTCGGCGCCCTGCTTGAGCCCTTCGACCTTGTCCTGCCAGCTCGAGCGGGCGGTAAGGATCAGCACGGGGAACTTCTTGCCCTCGTCGCGCAGCGCCTTGATCAGTTCCATGCCCGACATCTTGGGCAGGCCCAGATCGATGATGCCTACGTCGAACGGCACTTCGCGGCCCATGTACAGACCTTCCTCACCGTCCTGTGCGGCATCGACGGCAAAGCCTTCGCGCTTGAGCCGGGCTGCAAGGGTTTCCCGCAGCGGGGCTTCGTCTTCGACCAGAAGGATACGCATGAACTCTCCCTAGTGTCCTGGGTGTGGCCTGGGGCCAGTGGCTAACAGATGACTGCGGACAACTATCCCCGTTCAGGGGTTATCGCAGCGTAGTGATGACATATCCGAACGCGGCGTGCGGGGCTGTGAACGCGGCTGGGCCGGATCGTCCATGTAGCGGACGCGACCCCTGTCATCCATGTATTTCACCCGGTTGATGTCCCGGCCGTCATAGGGCACCCGCTCCGCGCCGAGGATGTGGCCACCGGTGGTCCGCTGGACCCGGCGCACGGCGTCGGACAGGGAACGCTCCTGGGGAGCACCGCGGGAGGCCCGCACCATCGCCTCGGCCCGGGCCGGATCCGGCTGGGGGGCCTGGGCGCCGGCACTGCCGATGGCAGCAACGGCACCGCTCGCCAGCAGGGCGACAACGGCAAAACGGCGGTGGCGGGTTACGGATGACATCAGGTCTGATCCTAGCGGAGCGCGTCAAAACGTTCAAAAGTTGTGAATCGGCAGCCGCCAGCCTGGGCCGGCACTTTACGAATCTTTTGCAAATTCTTGGTTTTACGCAGTGAATCCGGTCTGAACTTTTCTGACCGCCGCATCGCTTTGTTCATCTAGGTGAACATTGACGGCTACTTGTCGCCCGATGTCAAGCGCGGTCTGAGACGCGGTTCACGCTGCGACGCGTTCGGCTTGGTCGCGGGTGATGGTCAGGGCCTGCTCGATCAGGCTCCAATCGGCGCCGGGCCGGTGCGCGCCCTCGCTGAGCACCTGGCGGAAGGCGCGGCCACCGGGCTGCCCGTGGAACAGGCCCAGCAGGTGGCGGGTGATGTGCTTCAGGGCCAGCCCACGGGCCAGCTGGGCCTCGATGTAGGGGCGCATGGCGCGCAGCAGGGCCTCGCGTGGCTGCAGTGCAGCACCGGTCTGCGCAGCCTCCAGCTGATGCAGCACGTAGGGGTCGTGGTAGGCGGCGCGGCCCAGCATCACCCCGTCCAGCGCGGGTAGCTGGGCCTGCGCGGCGTCCACCGTGGCCAAGCCGCCGTTGAGCACGATCTGCAACTGCGGGCGGTCGGCCTTGAGCCGGTGCGCCCAGTCGTAGCGCAGCGGCGGCACTTCGCGGTTTTCCTTCGGCGACAGACCCTTCAGCCAGGCATTGCGGGCGTGCACGATGAACATCGCGCTGCCGGCGTTGGCGGACTGATCGACGAAGTTCACGAAGGTTTCGTAGTCGTTGTCTTCATCCACGCCCAACCGGCATTTTACCGTGACCGGGATGTCCACCGCGCCGACCATGGCCGCCACGCACTCGGCCACCAGGGTGGGCTCGCGCATCAGGCAGGCGCCGAAGCGGCCGGCCTGGACCCGGTCGGAGGGGCAGCCGCAGTTGAGGTTGACCTCGTCGTAGCCCCAGTCCTGGGCGATCTGCGCAGCCTGCGCGAGCAGGGCCGGATCGCTGCCGCCCAGCTGCAGGGCCAACGGCTGTTCGCTGCCATCGAAGCCCAGCAGGCGCTCGCGGTCGCCGTGGATCACGGCGTTGGCGTGCACCATTTCCGTGTACAGCCGCGCACCCGGGGCCAGCAGCCGGTGGAACACGCGGCAATGGCGGTCCGTCCAATCCATCATCGGCGCAACGCAGAGGCGGATACCCTTCAATTCCATAGATTTCATCGACTTATCAACCATATAAGGCACTCGCTTCTTCCCGCATTTGCCCTGTTTTTCCCGCCATTTCCCAACCGGTTGTACCATTACTGTGCCAGCGAGGAATTGGCACAACAGGGAATGGCACAACAATGGCTACGCTACAGAACCGCAACGGCCGCTGGCGCGCAATGGTGCGCCGGAAGGGCCACAAAGACCAATACCGCACTTTTCCCACCAAGACCGCCGCGAGAGCCTGGGCCGATCGCATCGAACGCGAGCAGGCTGACTACGAGGCCCGAGGTGGCACACCAGGTGAGGACATCACCATCGGTGAGCTGATCGACTGGCGGACCAACGAGCTGGCCACCGTCAGGGCCATCTCCAAAACCCATTCCGGCAACATGACGCGGATCCGAGAGGGCCTCGGCGACATCGTGGCCAGGCGGCTAACCGCCAACGACGTGATCGAGCACGCGCGCCGGCGGATCCGCGGCGACCACATGATGGCCAATGGGGTGATTATCCCAGCCTGTGCGCCCGCGACCATGAACGTAGAGTTAGGGTACCTCTCTGAGCTACTGAAACTGGCTGGGCCGATGAAGGGCGTGAAGCTGTCCAGCGACCCCGTGGCCGAAGCTCGGCCGGTGCTCCGCCTGTTGCGCCTGGTCGGGAAATCGAAGCGTCGCGACAGGCGCCCTACCCCCGATGAGCTACAGCGCCTGCGGGAGCATTTCCGGGCCGCCGCATGGCGGTCGACCATTCCCATGGTGGACATCATCGACTTCGCCATCCTGACTGCCAAGCGCGAGAGCGAAATCACCCGGTTGCTGTGGTCCGACGTCGATCACGTGAACCGGACAGCCCTGCTCAGGGATGCCAAGCACCCACGAAAGAAGGCGGGGAATCACAAGAGATTCCCCCTACTAGGCGATGCCTGGGAAATCGTGCAGCGGCAACCCAGAGGTGATGCAGACGGACCGATCTTTCCCTACAACTCCAACTCGGTGGGGACCGCTTTTACGCGAGCATGCACCAAGCTGCAGATTGCGGACCTGTGCTTTCACGACCTCCGCCACGAAGCCACCTCCCGGCTGTTTGAACAGGGTTACGACATACCCGAAGTGGCAGCAGTCACGCTGCATGAGTCGTGGAATGAATTAAAGCGGTACACACAGCTTCGACCCGAATCATTGCACCGTACGCCGACCGAGGAACAGGGCTGATGGAACCGAACTACAAACGGGTACGGCGGGCATTACAGAACTTCTCTCTGGAAGAATCTCTCACACACATTTGGCAGTTCTCTAGACTGCTTGCGGGAGGAGTGCCCCTTCCTCCGACGTATCAACACATCGAAGCGGGCGTCAGACGAAATATTGAGAAGCACGTATTTCCTCATGAGCTGGACCTTCTTGCGCGCGAACTCTTGCTCCACGCAAGCCGAGACGGCAAACCTGCTAAGGCAACTCTCGCGACATGGAACGGCGCCGCGATGGCGTTCAATGCGATCAAGGAATACGGCAACGGATCCGTCGACCTGAAAAACGAAGACGTGATGTTGGTCATGCATCGCCTTGCTCACCAGCAGATGCCTAGATTCAGTCGGCTTACAAAGGCCAAGATCGGTCGCTACCTTGCCTTGTACCGCTTCCCCGCACTTGAGGCCGTGTTCGAAAGGCGGCTTGGCATTGCAGTCGACGCGTACTTTGCGCTCGCTTTTGCGGTCATGGGCAGCGCGCTCCGGAACCCGCGCCTGAACACCACAACCGACTTCTCCGTACTCGGGATCGACCTGGCCCAGTCGAAGCGATTCTTCGAGCGGATTGTCGGCGACGTTGATGCGATGACCGACAAGATGCGGGAAGAGCAACAGCTTAATAGTCAATGGGAGTACACCCTCAACGCGTTCCACTTCTTCCCTCTCATCGCACTGGATAGAGCACACATGGAGCGGGCTTATTGCCCCCTTCCGCCGGCTCTAGAAGCGCGCCTCATTGAAGGAATATTCTTTGATATCTTCGAGAAGGGTGGCGAATTTGATGCCGCATACGGCGGCGCAGTCGAAGCAATTGTGGGACGAATGCTCTCATCACTTCCTGGCACTTACACCGTCACCAAGCCCAAACCAAAAGCTATCGGAAAGCAAACATTTCACGGCTCTGATTGGGTGGTCGAAAACGGAGCAGATGTCGCGTATATCGAGTGCAAGGCGAAGAGAATTGCGCTGAAGGGGCGCGTAGCTGCAACCCCATCCGACCTTGCCGCCGAACTGCAGTACCTTGCGGACGCCGTGGTGCAGAACTATGCAAATATGTTGCGAGATCGCCCCTTTTTGGCTCTGAGCGCTAGCTCTGTGCGGGCGTATTGTCTGGTGGTGACGCTGGAGGACTGGCTATTGTTCAGCGACACCACTTTCTCTACCTTGCACCGACTCGTTGTTGAGGGGCTGGTGAAGGAGAATCTTCCCAGCGAACTTCCGGAAGTTTGCCCATACTTCGTGCTTGGTGCGGAAACTCTACAATACTGTGTCGCAGCCCTGGCTTCTCATACGTTTCGAGACGTCTTCGGTCCAGTTGAGGAGGCGCGGTATAGGGGATGGGCGTTCGGCAACTACCTACGCCGTCACTTCCCGGGGCTAGACGACGAGCAGGTGGGGGGGTTCGCTCAAGAGGCCGCCGATCTTTTCCAACCTTTCATCGCGAAAGCAGGTGCTGTCTAAGCGGTGTCGCAGGCGGCACGGCCAGTGCCGATCTTCCAGTCCAATGGAACTTTCGCCCATTGGACTCGCCCTGCAGCGCGTTATGACTTCCGATTTCGTCGGTGGATCCGCAACCTGTCAATCTCGGCCCGCAGCCTGTCTTGATGACGGGACACCCAAATCTCCGCCCCGGCGACGCCTTGCTCGTAGCCGCTACATTCCCTAAATATCCATTGCGCTCGGTCGGGTCGCTGCGTGTCCAGGCTGACGAACCATCCCCCGCCGTTAATGCGCTCCGAGAGCCGTAGCACCTGCGTGCCATCGCACATCACCGCATCGTCCTTGCCATCGGGACGGGAGGCCACGGAACGCCAGTGGAAGTCAGGAGGGAGCATGGCGGGGAATGCTACGGGTCCGGCTCTCAGATCCTGCGACCTCCAGGCAAGCGGTGGACCGCCTCGCGGATCCGCAGGTGACTAGGAAGAGGTCGCTGCCTGCCCTGACCTGCGGGTCCGCGCCGCGTCCAGCTGGAGTCCACCCGTAGGTGGTGTCTCCCCCGTTGTTGGGCCAAGAGTCACGCCGTGGCTGTGAAGGCGGCGCCACGGTGGCGCGCCCAGCGTGGCGTATGTTGCCGGCATGTGCGGCCGATTCGTCCAGACCCCAATCCGTGACGCCGCCAGCTTGGGGTTCCCGCAGCTGGTAGGGGATCTGTTGTCCCTCCCAGCCACCTACAACCTGGCGCCGACGCAACGCGCGGCCGTCATCCTTGATCGAGGCGAAGGGCTGCAGGTCCAGCGGCTCTCATGGGGGCTGCTGCCCTTCTGGGCGAAGGCCAAGGGGCTGCAGGGGTCGACCATCAATGCCCGGATCGAGACGGTGGCCACCAAGCCGGCGTTCCGAAGCGCGTTCAAGGCGCGCCGGTGCTTGATCCCCATGGCCGGCTACTACGAGTGGTCGGTCAGCGCCCAGGACGGCAAGAAGGATCCTTGGTTCATCCACGCCGCGATGCCGCTATGGGCGGCCGGCCTCTGGGAGGACGCCAGCAAGCTACTGCCCGAGGGGAACCTGGGCACCTTTACCGTGATCACCGGCGACAGCAGCGGCGTGTCGGCCGACATCCACGACCGGATGCCGGTGTGGCTGTCACCTGGCCAGGCCGAGGCTTGGCTGAAGGCCGATGCCGATGACGCAATGGCAATGCTCCTGGCCAGCGAGCCGCCGGCGATGGAAGCCTACCGGGTAAGCCGAGCCGTCAACACGCCCCGGAACAACGCCGAACAGCTGCTGCAGCCGGTCGCCTGACCGTCAGCGCGTACGTGCACGGCGGGAAGCAGTGAGGCTCTGAGCGCTTTTGGCCCCATATGGCGGAATTTTTGGACGACCATCGGAAACAGGTAACTTAGGTAATCACCCTGCCAAAACCTCAATTTTGTTCAATACAATCAATATCTTATGTCAATTCATCAAAGGTAATTTTAGGGTAACGTCTAGGTAACCTGATTACCTTTCCGGCAGGTAACATCGATCTGAAAGAATTTCCTTTGAAATCAATTACATTACTTCCATTGCCGTAGGAAATTACCTCAGATCACCCTCAGAGGTAACCTGCTCAACCTCTTGTGCCACTAGGGTGGGCGGTGTTTTCTGGACCCGAATTACCCCGTTACCTGGTTCCGGTGGGACTCCAAGAAATTCGAGCACTGCCGCCCCTCGCTGGAAGCCGTCAAGGACGGCCACGGTGGAGCTGCTCGTCGCAGGGATCCGCAGGGACGAGGCCTATCTAGAAAACGCCGTGAGCAGCAGCTGCGGCGGCCCCTGACGGCCTATCGCAGGCCTGCAGAAAAAGAGGGGTCCGAAGACCGCAGGCGTGGCGGGGAGACGAGTGCGCGCGCCGGGGTCAGCGACTAGCTTCCGTACGAACGCGCCCGTTCTCGTATGTATATGATGAATAGCTGCGTCGTGATGGGGCACGGCCGTGACCCGCTGTCGCCCCTGCCTACGCTCGACGGGCGGCGGACGCATAATTCAGCTTCCTATGGAGACGTCGATGGACTATCTACAGCCCGCCATACAGGCCGCGCGTGCCATCTGGGACTGGGCCATTCCCAATGGTCTATTGGACTTACTGAAGGCGCTGGCCGCGCCAATCGTCGCTATCGCCGCACTTCGCGTCTCACGACAGCAAGTCCGGATCAACGAAAGCAAGCTGCGATTGGATTTCTACGACCGACGCCTCAAGGTCTACGGTGCGGTCAAAGATCTCATCGGCGCATTTATGGCCAACGCCACCTTCACCCAGGACGACTTGGCGGAATTCCGAGAGGGAACTGTGGAGGCCGACTTCTTGTTCGGCAAAGACGTGCAGGAATACATCCGGCAGATGGATGAACGCATTCGTGGCCTGATCATCGAAGAGCATCGGTACAGGCAGGGGGTCCGGGGCGAGGACGGAAAAATAGCGCACTCGTACGAGAAAATAGACGAGTTGCACGACTGGATCTTGGAGCAACCCAGTGCAGCGAAGGCTGTGTTCCAACCCTTTCTCGCGTTGGAACCAAAGGAAGAGAAAGGCTTGAGACGCTGGCTGTAGATGCTTTGGGCTAGCCCAGCGCACCAACCACTTAAGGAGGGCAGGAAAATGTATCCCATAGATGCGTTTAAGAAGGTCGTCGCAGCTACAGCGAAGCCGGGGTCGTTGTTGAAGATTCGCGACATCTGGGCGCTTGCGTTCAAGAGCAACCTGCCTGGCCAAGGCCAGCAGTTGCAGATTCTCGTGCTCCATGGGCCCAACGCGGGATCAGTTGCCGCTGTCCCCGATGGCGGCGCTATCACCGTCGCCGATCCGTATAAATGGATGATTTATGTTGACGACCTTAAAGGCAATGCAGAAAACGCCTCATGGCCCGCCGTTAGCTTCGGGGCCGGAGCGCCCGTGGTCCACGGGCATGCGTGGCAACGCAGCGCAGAAGGAAGAGATGTGACGATGGACGGTAATGAGATCAACGCAGATGGAGTTCATCATTACATTCCAGCCTTTAGCGTGTGGCTCGTAGACGGCAGTGGGCGACGTTCCGACACAGCCCTGCTGTTCGAGGTATCTCCGCCCGCCGTAGAGCTGCATTAGAAACTTCCAGAGCAGCAAAAAAGCCGCCCTAGAGCGGCTTTCTCGACTAGGTGCTTACGCCAACACCAACCTCGAACGCGCTACGTCGTGGTAGTGCCCGGTCATCTCGATCCCCGTCCAGCTATAGCCCTCAAGATCCGCGGCCACCAGCGTGGTACCGGACCCAGCAAAGGGATCGAGGATCCGCCCCCCCTCTTCGCAGATCCGCACCAGCTGGCGCATAAGGTCGGTCGGCTTCCCGGTCATGTGATGCTTGTCGGCTTTCCTCACCGGCTCACGAATGACGCCAGGCAGCACCGGTGCGCGCCGTCCCAAGGGCATGGTGCCCTTGCTGCCCCACACCACGTACTCGGCCTGGTTGCGGAAGCGCCCCAGCTGGGGTCGCACGCCCTCGGTCTTGTCCCACACGGCAACACCGCGCCAAGTAAAGCCGGCGCACTGCAGTGCGTCCGTGGTCAGCGGCAACTGTCGCCAGTCGGTGAACAACAGCACGGGGGCGCCGTCCTTCAACACGCGACTGCACTCGGACAGCCACAGCCGCATCCATGCCAGGTGCGAGCGCTGGTCGCGTTCATCGCCGACGAAATCGGCGTGCAGCTGCTCTCTGCCGCCCTGCATGTACTTCACCTGCGGTGCCTGCTGCCGCGACGATGCGTGCGTGCCTCCGCTGGCGTAGGGCGGGTCAGTGATGAGGGCGTCGAAGCTCGCGGCCGGCAGCGTCGGCAGGACGGTCAGCGCATCGCCGTGGATCAGTTCGTTCTTCATGGGTAGAGCCTTCTTGGGGTCGCTCGCGGCGATCCGAGGGGAGGCTCGCGGCCTTCATGTGGTTCAGCACCCCGCAGCGGGGGCACTTGATCTGGATCTCATAGACGCCGCCGGCCTTAGCCAGCAGCTTGGCGCAGTCGCCACAACGCAGGTTCTTCATGCCACCGCCGGTGCAAGTTCAAAGGGAGCGAAGCGGATCACCTCTTGGCCCAGCCAGTCGTTGATCGCTGTGATGCGCGTCTGCAACGGTGCCAGTTCCATCGCAGCCCAGACTGTTGCCGCGTCGCGGATCGAGCCGAAGCCGCCGCTATTCTGGGGCACGATGCCGAGCAGCTGTGGCGGCACGCGCAGCGCGGCCAGCATGTCATCGCGCGTCACGCCCTTGATGTTGGCGAACTCATCCTTGGCCGCGACCTCGCTCACGGGGATGATCTGCAGGCCGTCCTTCTTACCGTTGGGCGAGTGCACGAACAGGTTCCGGAAGTTGCCCGGACCACGCGCGGCCTTGAGCGCCTCGCGCAGGCCAGTTACGTCGGACGATTCCGCCTGGGAGTCGGTCAGGTACAGGATGAAGCCGGCGTGCGAGCCGTTGTTGTAGTACTTGCGGCGGAACAGCGTGGCCGACTCATTGAGCAGCGCGGCCTGGACGGCCGGCATCCACTCGGGCAAGCCGTAGACCTCCTGGTCGGCATCCGATTCCCGAAGCTGGTACACCTGGCCGACCGGGAACTCATGCTCCATGCGGCCTGCCCGCACCTGAAAGTACTCGCCCTCAACAACCCCACGCCGGACGTACTGCGCCAGCGGCACAGCCAAGCTGTGCGAGGCGCCCGACAGGGCCTTGCGACGCTCGACGTATGCCATGCCGAAGGTGGTGTAGTCCAACGCCAGCTGCGCGAAGGTGGCGCGGCTCATGAGCTTGTGGGGGACGAAGGTGCGGACCAGCATGTTGCGTTTGAAGGTCAGGCCGCTCTGCAAATACGGGTTGGCGCGGGTGGTGCGTGACAGCCCCTGCAGGTCGACCGGCGGCTCGTAGTAGCGCCCGTTACGCCAGCATTCGAGGTAGTCGAGGATGCCGCGCGATTCCAGCACGGGCGTCGGCTCCCCGAACGTGAACGCTTCGATGGGCCCTGCCGGCGCGGTGGCAGCGCCCTGGTCGGTGTCGATCATCAGAAAATCTCCATGGTGCTGCGGGCGGCGGCGCCGCCTTCGAGCGGTTCGTTCTGCAGGGCATGCAGCAGCGCCCACGCCAGATCGGCGTGGCCGGTCGTGCGCGAGCGCCCCGCCGTGTAGGTGGTCTGTCGGCCGCTGGCCGTGCTGGTCTTCTGGATGGCAAGCAGCGACTGGGTCATGTCGGTCCAGCCGGCGTCATATTCCAGACGCTCGTTCTTGATGACATCGAACGCCTTGAGCACCAGCCGCGTCTTCACCTCGGGCGAGTAGCTGAAGGTGGTCAACCCCGGGAAGAACTGGCGGACAAGCTGGGCCACACCGGTGCCCATGCCGGTGGCGTCGATCCCGATGTAGGTGACCCAGTAGCGCTGGGTGACCTTCTGGATAAACGCCGCCTGGTCACCGAAGTCCATGCCCTTGAACTGGTGACGCTCCAGCACGCGGAACTTGCCACCGGGCACTTGGGGCGGCGCCACAATCACGATGCCGGCACTGTCGCCCGTCTCGGCCGGGTCGTACCCAATCCACACCGCGCGGTCGCCATATGGGCGCATGGCGAAGGGGCTGAACTCGCCGGCCCACTCCACCCAGCTGTCCACCTGGCACGGCTGCAGCATCGTCAGCGGGAACACGCTGGCGCTGTCGTCCACGAACTCGCACATCAGCAGGTTGGCGAATTCCTCGGCGCTGTAATCGCGCCGCAGCTCGGCCACATCGAACAGATCGCACCCTCGGTCGGCCGCGTCGAGCACTGTGACGATCTGCCGCCAGATAGCGTCCTCGCAGCGTCGGCCACTGCCCAGCCGGCCGTGGCTGACATCGATCGATACCTGCTGGGAGGTCGGCTTGCCCTTGTTGAAGCGCTCACCCGTCCAGAAATCGTAGGCTTCGTGCGCCATGGTGGAAGGCGTGCTGAAGTACGTCTTGCGCCATTTCTTGTGCATCGCCATGCCGCTGGCGACCTTGTTCAGCTGGTTGAAGCCGTAGGTCCAGAAGAATTCGTCGAAGTAGAAGTTCCCGTGGTAGCCCTGCGCGGTGCGTGCGTTGGTGCCCAGAAAGAACAGCTCAGCGCCGTTGGCCAGGACGATGGGATCGCCGGTGAGGTCGCGGTCCAGCACCTCGCGCACGAAGCCACGCATGTAGCCCAGGAAGATGTGCGCCTGACTCTTGGATGCGCTCAGGAAGATCTGATTGCGGCCGCTGATCAGCGCGTCGATCAGCGCCTCGCGGGCAAAGTAGTAGGTGGCGCCGATCTGCCGCGACTTGAGGATCACGCGCGTCCGCTCGCTGCCGGCGCGGTACCAATCGCGCTGGTAATCGAAGCACCCGTCGAGGAACGCCTGCTGCAGCCGTTCCACTTCCTCTTCGCTGAACTCGTTCTTGCGGGCCTTCTTCTTCGGGCCAGCGTTGCGGTTGGCGACCGCTGGGTTCAGGTCCGCTTCGTTGCCGCCGCCCTGGTAACGCTGGATGCGAGCCTGCCGCTCCAGCTGCCGATGCAGCAGGTCGATCTCTTTGAAGTCGCCGCCGGTCTTACCTTCCTTGTGGATCAGGATGGCCAACCGCGCCTCCAAGGCGCCGCCAACACGCTCCACGGTATCGGCGCGGTCCCATTCGTCGCGCGCCTTCCAGCTGTGGACGGTCTTTTCCTTCTCACCGATCAACTCGCAGATATCGCAGATGCGCCAGCCCATCCAGTACAAAAACTTTGCCTGGCGACGGGGATCTACGTTGAGTTTTTCGGCTACGCTTTGCACCTTTACAGGTTGCCTGTCGCCTCGCGCGCGCGACAGTCAAAAACCCACGTAGATCATGCGCTTACACGCTCTTCGCGTTGCCGCAACATTTTCCTCACCCGAACATGGGTCATCGCATCGACAACCGATGCGCACTGATACCAGCCGAGGGCGAGATGGCCAGCAAGACCGACAAGAAGCGTTCCCAGTTCTTCCGTGTGGCTGTCGAAGGCGCCACCACCGATGGCCGCGTCATCGAACGCCAGCAGATCCTGGACATCGCCGAAACCTACAGCCCGGACGTATACGGCGCCCGCATCTGGGTGGAACACCTGCGCAGTGCGCTGCCGGACAGCCCGTTCCGCGCGTACGGCGATGTGGTTGCAGTCAAGGCCGAGGAAGTCGAGATCGCCGGCAAGAAGAAGATGGCGCTGTTCGCTCAGGTCGAGCCGACTGACGACCTGGTCGACATGGTGAACGTCCGCAAGCAGAAGCTCTTCACCAGCATCGAGATCGCCCCGGAATTTGCCGACAGCGGCAAGGCGTATCTGTACGGCCTGGCCGTCACCGATTCGCCGGCGAGCATCGGCACCAACATGCTGGCGTTCTCGGCCAAGTTCCCCGACGACAGCCCGCTGAAGGACCGCAAGCAGGCCCCGGGCAATGTCTTCTCCGAGGCGGCCGAGACCGAGATCACCTTCACCGATGTGGAGCAGCCGGAAGTGCGGCAGGGACCGGTTGCAGCCCTGCTGTCCAGCCTCGGCCTGGGCGCCAAGCCGAAGCCCGCGCCCGAGCCGACGCGCGAGTCGTTGGACTTCGACGTTGCCCAGTTCGCCACCCAGGTGCTCGGCGCGGTCGGCGAGCAGGATGCGGCCATGGCCAAGCTGGAGCAGGACAACCGCTACCTCGCCACCCAGGTCCAGAACCTGTCGGCGCAGGTTGCCGGCTTCCACAAGAAGCTGGACGAAACCGCGCAGCCGAACACTCCGCGCCCCGTGGTCGCCGGTTTCAACAGCGCCAAGGCCAGCGAAGCAACCGACTGCTGATCGACCCTATCCCCTTTTCAAGATTCCCGGAGCAACCATGCGCACCGAAACCCGCCTTCAGTACGATCAGTTCACCCAGCGCGTCGCCCAGCTGAACGGCGTTAATAGCGCCGCCAACACCTTCGCCGTCGAACCCAGCGTCCAGCAGACGATGGAAGCCCGCATCCAAGAGAGCAGCGCTTTCCTGACGGCCATCAACATGCCCGGTGTGATCGACCTCAAGGGCGAGAAGATCGGCGTGGGCGTGAATGGCACCATTGCCGGCCGCACCGACACCAGCGGCAGCGGCGAGCGCCAGCCGGCCGATGTCACCGCGCTGGACAGCAACGGCTACGAGTGCGTGCAGACGGATTACGACACCGCCATTCCCTACTCGCGCCTCGACGCCTGGGCGCGCCAGCCCAACTTCCAGACCATCCTGCGTGACGCCATCATCCAGCGACAGGCGCTGGACCGCATCATGGTCGGCTTCAACGGCACCAGCATCGCCAAGACCACCGACCGCGCCCTGAACCCGCTGCTGCAGGACGTCAACAAGGGATGGTTCCAGAAGTACCGCGAGCACGCCCCGGCCCGTGTCATGACCGGCGGTGCTACTCCGGGCGCGGTGAAGATCGGCGCCGGCGCGGACTTCGCTAACCTCGACGCGCTGGTGATGGACGTGGTGTCCAACCTGATCGAGCCGTGGCATCAGAATGATCCGAACTTGGTTGTGATCCTGGGCCGCAGCCTGGTATTCGACAAGTACTTCCCGATCATCAACAAGGACCTGGCCCCGACCGAGCAGCTGGCCGCGGATCTGGTGCTGGGCACCAAGCGCATCGGCGGCTTGCAGCCGGTGATCGTTCCGTTCGTCCCGGCCAACGCGCTGATGGTCACCTCGCTGGACAACCTGTCGATCTACTGGCAGATCGAAGGCCGCCGCCGCTACATCATCGAGCAGCCCCACAAGAACCGGGTGGCGAACTTCGAGTCGTCCAACGACGACTACGTGGTCGAAGACTACGGCCGTGGCGCCTTGGTCGAAAACATCCTGGTTCAGGACTGACGCCATGGCCAGCAGCCCCGCCAAGCGTCACCTGCAGCGCGTCCTGGCCGAACAGGCTGCGACCGCCGCTGCCGGCACCAACCTGATGGCCGGCACCACCATCTACCAGCAGATGCAGCTGCAGCTGGCGAGCGACCGCGCCCGCCTGAAACAGATCCAGTCGGGCGAGGGCAAAGCCAAGCTCAAGGCCGTGCTGCTGCCGGAGTACTCCGACTACGTCGAGGGCGTATTGGCGGCCGATCAGGGCGGTCCGGACGACGTAGTGGCCACGGTCATGCTGTGGAACATCGACGCCGGCAACTTCGACCGTGGCTTGGACATCGCTGCCTACGTCCTGGCACACCGTATGCCGATGCCGGACCAGTTCAGCCGTACCACCGGCTGCCTCGTTGCCGAGGAAGTGGCAGTGGCCGCACTCAACGCGCAGAAGACCGGCGGTGAGTTCGACCAGGGCGTGCTGGACCGGGCGGTGGCGCTGACCGAGGGCCACGACATGCCCGATCAGGTCCGCGCCAAGCTGCTGCTGGCCCGTGCACGTGGCCTGCTGCAGACCGACAGCGAGCAACTGCCGCTGACGGCCGAGGCGGTCGATCTGGCCGTTGCTGACCTGGTCCGCGCCATCCAGCTGCACGATTCGTGCGGCGGCAAGAAGGATCTGGAAGGCGCCCAGCGCCTGCAGAAGAAATTCGCGGGCAACCAGTCCAACGACTGACCCGCACAACGAGCGTCCCCGCGACCCCGCCGGCTCGGGGCCGATCACCAGGCCTCTCTCCCCTGGTGTGACGCCCCGACCACCGGCGACTTATTGAGGCCACCATGAGCAGCTTCACCGCCAACGCATCCCCCAGTCCGCAACAGCATCCGATCACCGCCGGCCGGTTCTGGCCGGAGATCGACGTGTCGGCGGTGCGGGAGGCGATCCGCATCACCGGCGATGTCACGCCGGCGCGCATGCGCAGCGTGGTGGTTGGCGCCGTGATGTCCGTCACCCGGGAGCTGGTCGACTACCGCGTCGCCCAAGAAAAGGCCGGCCACGCGCAGCTGGCCGACGTGCCGGCCGACCAGGTCGATGGCGTGTCCCAGCTGGTACAGCTCTACCGGCAGGCCGTGTACTGCGCCACCGCAGTTGTGTTGCATGAGCGGTACCGCTCGTACGACGCGACGGCACAGGGCAACCAGCGCGCCGATGACCTGACGCCAACCATTGATGAGATCCGGCGCGACCAGCGCAATGCCATCAGCGACCTGCTGGGCCAGCGGCGGGTAACGGTGGAGCTGATCTGATGCGTGTGGTGGCCATGCAAGGCGACACCATCGACGCGCTGTGCCACCGGCATCTGGGCACCACGGCCGGCGTGGTCGAACAGGTGCTGGCCTTGAACTACGGGATCAGCCTGCATGGGCCGGTCCTGCCACAGGGGACCGTGGTGGTCCTCCCCGATGTACCCACCCCTTCCGCCGGCGCCGTGACGCGCCCCTTGATCCAGCTCTGGGACTGATGATGACCGAACCCACCTCCACCGGAAGCATGGTTGCACTGGCCACTGGCGTCGGCCTGGCATCGCTGCTGCCCGGCATTGACGCAGACGCCTTCATCGGCGCCTTCGCTGGTGCCACGTTGTTCGTTGTGTCCGCCAAGGATCTGTCGATCTGGAAGCGGCTGATCTACCTGGCCATCAGCGTGGTGGCCGGCTACCTCGGCGGTACCGAGGTCATGCGTCGGTTCGATGTCGCCTCCAGCGGTCTTGCCGCGTTCTTCTGCGCCGCCACGATCATCACCCTGACCCTGGCCCTGATCGAGCGCAGCCGCACCGCTGATCCGGCCCGCCTGCCGCGTGGAGGCACCGATGGCTGAGTTCCTGAGTACCGGCACCCTGTTGTGCTGCCTGGCGATCTGCGTGCGCCTGCTCACCTACCGCCCGGCAGAGGGCGCGCGTCACCGCCACGGCGTCGCCTGGTGCGCCTGGCTCCTGATCGCGGCCACCGGCGGCCAAGCGCTGCAGATCATCCTGCAGGGTGCCAAGGCGCCCACCAGCGGTTGGCAGCTGATGTTGCTGGTTGTCCTGCTGGTTACCACCTACCGGGCGCGCGGCAACGTCGCCCACCTGTTCGGAGTGGATTGACCATGATCACCGCCGCCCAGCTCGCCCAGGCGATGCAGTGCCCACTTCCCCGCGCCCAGCGCTGGGCGGAGCCGCTCAACGCCGCCATGAAGCGATTCGGGATCTCCACCCCGTTGCGCGCGGCGCACTTTCTGGCCCAGCTGGGCCATGAGAGCCTGAGCTTGGGCCGCGTGGAGGAAGGCCTGAGCTACAGCCGCGACCGCCTGCTGGAGGTGTTCGGCAAGTACGTGACCCCTGCCGAGGCGGCCGCGTTCGTCCACCAGCCGGTCAAACTCGGTAACCGGGTCTACGCCAAGCGCAACGGCAACGGCGTCGAGTCCAGTGGTGATGGCCATCGGTACCGTGGGCGCGGGCCCATGATGCACACCGGGCGCGGCAACTATCGCCGCATCGGGGAGCTGATCGGACAGCCGCTGGAAGAACTGCCTGCGCTGCTGCTTGAGCCGGAGACCGGCGCCATGGCGGCTGCGGCCTTCTGGGCCGGCAACGGCCTCAACGCCCATGCCGATCAGCGCGACGTGCTGGCCGTCAGCCGCGTCGTGAACCTGGGCAACGCCCGCTCTCGTGCCACCCCCAATGGGTTTGCGGACCGCACAGCGCGCCTGCAGCGCTGCATGGCGGCGCTGGGGGTGCGCTGATGCTCAACCGAGCCATCGTCCTGGTCGTCCTGCTGCTGGCCGTCGCCGGCCTGGCCACCTGCCAGCAGCAGCGCATCGGCCACGCAAACAGCGAGCGCGATGAGGCTAAGGCTGACCTGGCAAGCGCCAACGCCACCAACGCCGCCCTGAAGCGCAAGCTGGAGCTTGCCCAAGGCAGTACCCGCACCGTGACCGAGTACGTCGACCGCGTGCAGGTGGTCCGCGAGCGCGGCACCACCATCGTCAAAGAGGTTCCCGTCTATGTCACTGCGAATGCTGATGCTGCCTGCACTGTGCCTGCTGGTTTCGTGCACCTCCACGACGCCGCCGCGAGCGGCGACCCCCTCGCCGGAATTGCCGGAGATCCTGATGCGCCCGCCGCCGGCGTTACGCTCTCTGTCGTCGCCGAAACCCTCGCCGACAACTACACCATCCACCACGCCACCGTCGCCCAAGTAACGGGCCTGCAGGCGTTGGCGCGGCAGCTGCATACCGCCCTGCAGCAGTGTGACGCGCCGTGAAGAAGCCGCAGCAGCTTCGCGATCACCTGGTCGCCGCGATTCCGGCGCTGGCCGATAACCCCGACCGCCTGCTGATCTTCGTGGAAGGCGGCGGGTTGAATGGCAGCTACAGGCCGGGACTGTGCTTCGAGTACCGGTACACGTTGGAGCTGGTGCTGACCGACTTCGCCGGCGCGCCGGAGGCTGTGATGCTGCCGTTGCTGCAGTGGCTCACCCGCCACCAATCCGAACTGCTGGCCAACCCGTCCAACCGGGAAAAGCTCAGCTTTGAAGTCGATGTGCTGTCCGACGACCTGGTGGACCTGGCCATCAAGCTGCCGCTGACCGAGCGGATGAAGGTCTACCGCGATGAGCAGGGCAACCTGCAGCTGCAACACCTGGCTGAACCGGCCACCGAAGGCGAACACGCCGACACGCTCGCCGGCGGAGCGCTGTTCGATGCCGGCGTGCTGGTGGCCACGCTGCCCGCCATCACCGCATGAGCGAGGACCTGCAGCGGCTGGAGGCGTGGGCCGCACCCCTGCTGCAACGCTTGCAGCCGGCCGAACGCAGCCGCCTGGCACGCAAGGTGGGCATGGGGCTACGCCGCGCTCAGCAGAAGCGCATCGCCGCCCAGCAGAATCCGGATGGCTCCCCTTACGCCCCACGTCGCACCCCCACGCCGCGCCGCGCGAAGGCCGGCCGGATCAAGCGCGGCGCCATGTTCGCCAAGATCCGGCAGGCGCGGCATCTGCGCGTCCGCACCAGCGCCCAGGAAGTGACCGTAGGCTTCACGGGGCGCGTCTCACGCATCGCCCGCATCCATCAGGAAGGGCGCTCGGATACGGTGGGCTCAAACGGACTGAGGGTCACCTATCAGCGCCGCCTGCTGCTGGGATTTACCCAAGCCGATGAGCAGTTGGTACGCGACCTCATCCTTGACCATCTGGCCGGGCAATAGCGTAGGCGCGGCCGCTACACGTCATCCCCGCCGGACACGCGCGCGCGCGATGGGAAGCTGGAAATACCCCTCCAGCCGGTGCCGCCGTGTCTACGTTTACCGCCATCGAAGTCGACAAGCTGCCGGCACCGGACATCTTCGAGCAGCGCACCTTCGAGTCGATTTATGCCGAGCGTCTGGCTGAGTTCCGCCGGCTTTGCCCGGACTTTTCGGCCATTGTCGAATCCGATCCGGTGATCAAGATCCTGCAGGCCAGCGCGTACCGCGAAATGCTGCTGCGCGAGCAGTTCAACCAGCGCGCACGCGGCGTGATGCTGCCGTTTGCCCAAGGCGGCGACCTGGACAATCTCGCCGTGCCCTACGGCGTGCAGCGCAAGTTGGTGCTTCCCGCCGACCCCGAGGCCGGCACGCCCGCGCGCTATGAGAGCGATGAGGACTTCCGCCGCCGGATCCAGCTTGCGCCCGAAGGCCTGTCGGTGGCTGGCCCCGAAGGCGCCTACATCTTCCACACCCTGTCGGCCCATGCCGATGTCCTTGACGCGAGCGTGCACAGCCCGGCGCCGGCCGAGGTGGTAGTGACCGTGCTGTCCCGTCTTGGCGATGGTACGCCCGACGCGACGCTGCTGACAGCGGTTGAAGCCGCCCTGCTTAACGGCAACGTCCGACCCCTCACCGACCATGTCACCGTCGCCGGCGCGCAGGTGCACCCGTACGAAATTCGCGCGGAGCTGACCACCTTCAATGGCCCGGACAGTGGCTTGGTGCTGGCGGAGGCGAACCGGCGCGTGGAGCAGTTCCGCACCCAGTCCCAGCGCTTGGACCGCGATGTGCCCCTGTCGGCCCTGTACGCGGTCCTCCACGTTGAAGGCGTGCAGCGAGTGAACTTGATCAGCCCTGCCGCCGACATCATCGTCAATGCGCAGGCAGCCGCCTTCTGCACGGCCGCAGTGATCACCCACGTGGGCACCGATGACTGACCCACGCTCCCTGTTGCCGCCCAACAGCACGCGGCTGGAGCGTGCCGTGGAGGGCGCTGACGCCCAGCTAACCGGTATCCCGATGGTGCACCACACCCTCTGGAACCCATGGACGTGCCCGGCAGAGTTCCTGCCGTTCCTGGCATGGACCGTGTCGGTGGACACGTGGAGCAGCGAATGGCCAGAACACATTCAGCGCTCCCGGATCGCCAGCTCCTTCCAGATCCAGCGACACAAGGGCACCGCGCAGAGCATCGCCGACGTGGTGGCCAGCTTTGGTGGTCAAGTCCAGATCCGCGAGTGGTGGGAGCTGGATCCGCCCGGGCCGCCGCACACGTTCGAGCTGCTGCTGACCCTAAGCGGCCAGAGCGGTCAAGAAGCCACGGCCGCGTTCATTGACCAGGTAATGGCGGCGGTGAACCGCGCCAAGCCTGTGCGCTCGCATTTCACCTTCACCCAGGGCATCAACGTAGAAGGCGCCATCGGCGTCCTCGGCGTCGCCCGCGTGCTCACCTCCACCCGCCTTCAGCTGGCGGCGAGCGAACCGTAGGAAGACCCATGCCCGTTCCCCAGATCACCATCACCTCGGCCGGCTTCGCGGCCATCGTAAACGCAGAGCACTCCGGTACCGCCCCTGTAAAGCTGACCCATGTCGGGCTGACCGCGCAGCACTTCGACGTTGCCACGGTCGGCGCAACGGTGCCGGGCGAGGCCAAGCGCCTCACGACCTTTGGTGGACAGGCGGTCGCGGCCGACACCCTGCACCTGAACGTGCGTGACGACACGGCTGACGCCTACACGTTGCGGGGCTTTGGGCTGTACCTGCAGGACGGCACGCTGTTTGCCGTCTACTCCCAGCCGGCGCCCATCATGGAGAAGGCATCCGCGGCGGTCATGCTGCTGGCCACCGATATTCGGTTTGCAAAGGTCAACGCCACCAGCATCGAAGTGGGCAACATCGACTTCGTCAACCCGCCGGCGACCAACACGCGGGTGGGCGTGGTTCGTCTGGCCACCGACTTGGAGGCCGAGGCCGCATCCGAACCCACGCTCGCGCTCACCCCCTTCGGGCTGGCCCGCTACATCAACAAGCGATTTGGCGACGGCACGCCCAGCGCGTTCGTGAAGGGCTTGCTCGGCCTGGCCACCGCCGCGCTGTTCCGCACCGAACTGGGACTGCGCGGGGCCGCTCTGCGCGATGAGGGCCACAGCAATGGGCTGGACGCGGACCTGCTCGACGGCAACCATGGCGAGTACTACCGCGACTGGCGCAACCTGACCGGGGTGCCGTCGCAGTTCCCACCCTCTCCGCATGGCCACGCATGGGCGTCGATCACCGGCCAGCCCGACACCGCTCTGCGTTGGCCCACATGGGGCGAGGTCAGCAGCAAGCCGGCAACGTATCCGCCGAGCGGGCACTCGCACCCGTGGTCGGATATCACGGGCGCGCCCGACCCAGCGACCCGCTGGCCGACGTGGAATGAGGTGACCAACAAGCCGGCGACCTACGCACCCGCCGCGCATGCGCACGGCGAGTACGTGCAGAAGACCGGCGACACCATGACCGGTCCACTCAACATCAACGGCAATGCGCTGCGAATCTACGGGTGGGGTGGGAACGCGCAGTCCGGCGTCTTGTATCTGGGCACTGGCGAGAGCTACATCTTCAAGAACGGCGCGAATTTCGATATCCGGAACGAAACCGGGGGCTACACCGCGACCATCGTACGGGGCGGCAACATTCTGACGTCGAGTGGCGACCAGTCGATCAACGTCGGAACGTTGCGCATCATGCCGACTGCTGGCGGTGACCAACTCTTCTTCCGCGCGAATGGCGCGCTTGGCGTGGGCATCGACGCGGTCAACAACAGCAACGGTTCTTACGCGGCGCTGTCGCTTCGCGGCACCTCCATCGCCCTGAACGGCCCGACCGTCGTCAACCACAACCTGAGCGTTACGGGCGATTTCTCCAACGGTGGGTCGTGCGTTCTCTCCAACGGCGGTATTCGTACAACCGAGGGATCGCTGACCAACTGCGGCTATGTTTCATTCCATACCACTAACGGGACCCGTCGCGGATACATCGGCTGGAATGACGGCAGCAGCCGCCTTCAGTACAGCGCCGAGGGTGGCTTCGTTGGACATTCGTTCGTAGGCAACGTAGTCGCCTCCGGCGGCTTCGATTTCGGCTCATCTCGCAAGCTGAAGAACATTGAAGGCCCGATGCCGTACGGCCTGGCCGAGGTTCGCCGCGTCGCCACCCTGATCGGTCGATACAAACCGGAGTTCAACAGCGACGACCGTACGCGTCTGTTCTTCGACGCGGAACAGTTCATGGAGCTGATGCCAGAAGTCGTGGACGCCGAGGGCGTTGCGTTCAATGGAGAATTGGTTCCGTCCATCAAGATCGACCAGGCGTTGCCGCCGGTCTACCGGGCTGTTGCGGAACTGGCTGAAATGGTGGACTCGCTGACCGCTGAACTTGCCGAAATGAAGGCCGGACGCTGATATGGCGAAGGGCTACCGTTTCCAATCTGTCGACTTCGATGACCTCTTCGACCCGGACATCATGGGCAATGGGCCCTCCGTCGCGAATCTGCGCAGCGGCGGCGCCCTGCGGTACGCGGCCATCGCCTACGGCAGCAAACGGCCTGACGTGGGTTATCGTCAGGGTGGCGTCGACGTATCGAACCTGTGGGCGGCGAAGGGGACCGCCACCTACACACTGCCGATCAACGGCCAGGCATTCAGCGCGCACAACCAATCGCGCACCAATTCCACCGGCTCGGCTGTGGCCACGGTGACGTTCGTCATCGACAGCAATGGAACTTACCGGATCCTTCAGAACACCACAGGCGGCGGCAACAGCAACGCCTCCGACCCCATCAGCGGAACCTGGCTGCCGGCGGGCGCCACGGTCGCCGAGTACGACGTGCAGTTTGAAGCGACGAACGTGGGCGCCGCATCCATCAGCAATGGCGCGGCTTCATACTCTTCCTGCAGCGCTTCGCGCTCGGTAGCGGCGTCGGTGTCCGTGCCGGCCGCGTCGCTGGATAACGTTTTTGCGGAGGTCACCCTGATCATCCGCCTGCGCAGGTCCAATGGCGCCATCTCCACCACCCAGATCCTGGCCAAGGTGGGCGCAGCGGGCTGGCACTGACCGCTCCGCTGTAGCGGCGCTTCTTACGGCGCGTGCTACGTGCGCGCGCGAGACCCCGGGCTGAACATGAGCGCATGGATAGCGCTCTGCCCCAACAGGTCAACAACCTTCTGCGCGACGGGGTGGTGACCGAGGTCGACCACGAGCGTCAGCTGTGCCGAATCAGCAGCGGCGATACCCACACCGACTTCATTCCCTGGCTCGTCAGTGCGGCGGGAGAGACTATCGCCTGGGCAGCTCCCAGCATCGGCGAACAGGTCAAGCTGCTCTGTGGCGACGGCGACCTGGCCAACGCGGTGGTGCTGCGCGGTCTGTACAGCTCTCAATACCCCGCCCCGTCCACCGATCCAGATGTCGTGCTCAGCCAGTTCAAGGATGGCGCGGTGATCGGCTACAACGCGGCCACGCACGCCTTGACGGCAGTGCTGCCCGCTGGCGGCACGGTCGCTGTGCAGGCGGATGGGGGCGTCACCATCACCGGACCGGTCACAATCGTTGGGGATACCGAGATCACTGGCCAGGTCAAGGTTAACGGCAAGGCCGTGGTGTCTGAAGACGTGGTTGGCGGCGGCATCAGCCTCAAGCAGCACAAGCACAGCGCCGTGCAGCCCGGCGGCGGTACCTCTGGGGCGCCGCTGTGATTGGTATGGACGCCCGCTTCGGTGCTTTCAGCGACGACACCGCGCACCTGCGCCAGTCCATCGCCGACATCCTCACCACGCCCATCGGCTCGCGCATCGGGCGTCGTGAGTATGGCTCCTTGCTCCCAGAGCTGATCGACCAGCCCTTCAACGACGCAACCCGCTTGAAGCTGTTCGGCGCCGCCGCCACAGCGCTGCTGCGCTGGGAGCCGAGGATCCGCCTCACCCGGATCAGCCTCACACGGTCCTCCGATGCTGGCGCCTTCGTGCTGGATCTAGACGGTCAGCGCGCCGTCCCCACCGGTGCTTCCCGCACCACCCGCCTCTCCGTCCCGCTTCGCTTCCGCACCCCCTAACCGCAGGAGTCACCATGGCCAACGAATATCACCACGGCGTACGCGTCGTCGAAATCAACGGCGGAACGCGCCCGATTCGCACCGTCGCCACCGCCATCATCGGCATCGTCTGCACCGGCGAGGATGCCGACGCCACGGTATTTCCGCTCAACCGTCCGGTGCTGCTGACCGACGTCCTGGGCGCCATTGGCAATGCCGGCACCAGCGGCACGCTGCGCTCGACGCTGCAGGCCATCGCCGACCAGGCCAATGCGATCACGGTGGTTGTTCGCGTTGCCGAGGGCGACGACGACAGCACCACGACCGCCAACGTCATCGGCAAGAAGGATGGGGCCACCTACACCGGTCTGCAGGCGCTGCTTGTTTCCGAAGCGCAGGTGGGTGTGCGACCGCGCATCCTCGGCGCCCCGGGTCTGGACACCCAGCCCGTGGCCGCTGCGTTGGGCATCATCGCCAAGAAGCTGCGGGCCATGGCCTACGTCAGCTGCGCCGCCAGCGCATCGGTGCCTGAGGCGGTCGCATACCGCGCGCAGTTCAGCGAGCGCGAGTTGATGCTGATCTACCCCGACTTTGTGGCGTTCGATACCAGCACGGCCACCAGCGGGATGGCCTTTGCCACCGCGCGTGCGCTCGGCCTGCGGGCGCTGATCGATCAGCAGCAGGGCTGGCACAAGTCGCTGTCCAATGTCGCCGTTTCCGGCGTCACCGGCATCAGCCGCGATATCCACTGGGATCTGCAGGATCCGGCCACCGACGCCGGTGTGCTCAACGCGGCCGACATCACCACCCTCATCAATTCCAACGGCTACAAATTCTGGGGTTCGCGCACCTGCAGCGACGATCCGCTGTTCGCCTTCGAGACCTCCACCCGGGCGGCGCAGATCCTGGCCGACACCATCGCCGAGGCCCAGATGGTCTACGTGGACAAGCCGCTGCATCCCTCGCTGGTGCGGGACATGATCGAGAGCATCAACGCCAAGTTCCGCGAGCTGGTCAATGCCGGTTACCTGCTGGGCGCTACCGCCTGGTATGACCCGGCCGCGAACCTGCCCACGCAGCTGTCCACCGGCCGGCTCGCCATCGACTTCGACTACAGCCCGGTGCCGCCGCTGGAGAACCTGGTGCTCAACCAGCGCATCACTGATCGCTACTTCGCCGACTTCCCCGCCCGTATCAGCGGCTAAGGCCGCACTGAGGAATCCATCCCATGTCCCTGCCCCGCAAACTGAAGAACCTCAACCTGTTCAACGATGGCGAGAGCTATCTCGGCCAAGTCACCGAGTTCAAGCTGCCGACCCTGACCCGCAAGATGGAGGAATACCGCGCCGGCGGCATGCTCGGCCCCATCGACGTAGATATGGGCCAGGAGAAGATCGAAGCCGAGTGGAAGTGCGGCGGCCTGATGCTGCAGGTGCTGCGCCAGTATGGCGCGATCCGACACAACGCCGTCCAGCTGCGCTTTGCTGGCGCGTATCAAAGTGAAGACAGCGAGACCGTGGACTCGGTCGAAATCGTGCTGCGCGGTCGCCACAGCGAGGTCGATGCCGGTACCGGCAAGGTCGGCGATGACACCGAGTTCAGCGTCAAGACCTCGATCAGCTATTACAAGCTGGTGATCAACGACCGTACCGAGATCGAGATCGATCTGGTCGGCATGGTCTTCCTGGTCAACGGCGTGGACCTGCAGGCCGCCCAGCGCCGCGCCATCGGCTACTGATTTTCCGCCCGGCTACGGCCGGGCCCCAACCCAGAGAGAGACAACGTGAACGATCAACCCACCACCAGCGTCGCCGAACACGCCCTGTACCGTGCCGACGGCGCACCGCGCGAGGGTATCGCGGTCCGCAACGATGCGGCCCACACCGACACCTTCTCCGCCAACACCGTGGCCGGCACCCAGGCGCCGGCGCCGGCGCAGCCGCAGCCCGGTTCCATCCTGCTGGAAACCCCGATCCGTCGCGGCGACCAGGTGATCAGCAGCCTGACCCTGCGCAAGCCGGACGCCGGCACGCTGCGCGGCATCAAGCTGGCTGACCTGCTGCAGATGGACGTGGGCGCCTTGACCACGCTGCTGCCGCGCATCAGCACGCCGACGCTGACCGCCGCCGACGCCGCCAAGCTCGACCCGGTCGACCTGGTGGCCATCGCCACCGAAGTGGGCAATTTTTTCTTGACGAAGGCGCAGCGGGAATTCCCGTCTGCGTAGAGGATTTCATGGCCGATATCGCGGTGATGTTTGCGTTTTCGCTCACCGAGCTGTCGGCCATGTCCCTTGCTGAATTGGTCGAGTGGCGCGAACGCGCCCGAGTACGTAGCGGAGCAGACCAGTGATACAGTTCGCCCATGGCCACCCTCATCGTCACCCTGTTCGCCATTTGCCTGCTCGCTGCGGTCGGCGTGCTGCTGGTGTGGGCGCTGAGCGCGTTGTGCCGCTTCCTGGGCGCGCTGCTGCCCGATCCCAGCGAGACGCCCTCGCCGTAGTCGTCCCCCGGGTTGTCATCGCATGAGCGGTGGCAACCTTCGGCTGCAGGTCGTCCTGCAGGCCCTCGACCAGGCCACTGGCCCGTTCCGCAAAGTGCTCGCCGGGAGCAAGGGACTGTCGGCCGCGCTGCAGCAGCAACAGGCCACGCTGCGCCGGCTCAACGCCGCCCAGCGCGACGTCAGTGCCTTCCGCCAGCAGCAAGAGGCCACGCGCGGCACTGCCTTGGCCCACCGCGAGGCGCAGGAGCGGGTACGGCAGCTGGCCGTGCAGGTCGCTGCTACCGCCGCGCCGACGCGCAAGCTCAACAACGAATTCAAGCAGGCCAAGGCCGCCGCCGGCCTACTCAAGACCCAGCACCAACAGCAGGCCGTGGAGCTGCAACGCCTGCGCGGTGGCTTGGAACGTGCCGGCATCAGCACCCGACAACTGGGCACCCATGAGCGTAAGCTGCGCGGCGATATCGCCGCCGCCACCACCCAGATGGAACAGCAGCGCGCCCGCCTGGCGTCGCTGGATGCGGCCATGGCGCGTAGCCGGAAGGTCCACAGCGCCGGCATGAACGCAGCCGCCCACGGAGCAGGCATCGCCTTTGCCTCCATGGCCGCGCTGCGGGTGCAGGGCTTCCCCATCGCCCAGGCCATGACGTTCGAGTCGGCGATGGCCGATGTGAAGAAGGTGGTCAACTTCGACACGCCTGAGCAGTTCCAGCAGATGAGCCAGGACGTGGAGGATCTCTCGCGTCGCCTGCCCATGGTGCCGGCCGATATCGCCAAGATCGTCGCTGCCGCTGGCCAGGCCTCGATCCCGCGCGAAGAGCTGGTGCGCTTCGCGGAGGACGCGGCGAAGATGGGCGTGGCCTTCGACACCAGCGCTGAAGAGGCGGGCCAGACCATGGCCACCTGGCGCACCGCGTTCAAGATGGGCCAGGACGATGTGGTTGTGCTGGCCGACAAGATCAACTACCTGGGCAACACCGGTCCCGCCAGCGTCCAGAAGATCAGCGAAGTGGTGAACCGCATCGGCGCGCTCGGTGAGGTGGCTGGCCTGGGCAGTGGCCCGCTTGCCGCGCTGGGCGCCACCGTGGCCGGTATGGGCATCGAGTCCGAGGTGTCGGCCACCGGCATCAAGAATATGCTGCTCACGCTGTCTTCGGGCGACGCTGCGACCAAGAGCCAGATCACCGCCTTCAAGAAGCTTGGCCTCAATGCCAAGGACATGGCCAACGCCATGCAGAAGGATGCAGGCGGGGCAATTGTGGGCGTGCTGGAGAAGCTGAAGACGCTGCCCAAGGCCGAGCAGGCCGCGACGATGACCCAGCTGTTCGGGCGCGAATCCATCGGCGCCATCGCCCCACTGCTGACCAATCTGGACCTGCTCAAGGGCAACTTCGACAAGGTCACCGACGCCCAGAAGTACGGCGGCTCGATGGGCGCCGAGTATGCCGCGCGTGTGGCTACCTCCGAAAATGCGCTGCAGCTGCTCAAGAACAGCGCGCTGGTGGTGGCACAGTCCATCGGCAAGACGCTGCTGCCCGACTTCAAGGCTTTGGTGGATCGAACCGCTCAGGTCATCGGCAAGGTCACCGAGTGGGTGCGCGCCAATCCACAGCTGGTGGCCACCATCGCCAAGGTCGTGGTTGTTGGCACCGCGCTCGCCACCGTCCTGGGCGGTCTGCTGGTCGCCGGCGGCGTCGGCGCCATGGCTCTGACCCAGATCCACAAGGCTGTGTCGCTGCTGAGCGGCGGCGGCGGTATTGGCCGCTTGGTAGGCCAGGTCGTATCGCTCGGCGGACGCGCCTTCCCCATGCTGCTCAACGTGGGCCGCATGCTGCTGCCGCTGCTCGGTGGCGTCAGCGCGCCGGTGCTGGCCATCGGCCTGGCCATCGGCGTGGTGGCGGCGTTGGTGTGGAAATACTGGGGGCCGATCAAGGCATTCATGGTCGGCGTGTGGCAGGGCGTGATGGACGTGGTCGGCCCGATCATGACCGAGCTGATGACCGCCCTGGAACCACTCGCGCCGGTGTGGGACATGGTGTCCAGCGCCATGGGCCAGGCTTGGGGGTGGGTGCAGAAGCTGTTCGCCCCCTTCGCCGCCACCAGCGAGCAGTTGCACGGTGCAACCGACGCCGGCCGCGGATTCGGTCAGATCCTGGGCACCGTGCTGACGGTGAACCTGCGCATGGCGGTGACGGCGCTCGGCTGGTTGGTGTCAGCCTTCACCACGATCCTTCCGATCATCCAGAACGCGGTGGGTGGCGCGTGGCAGTACCTGCAGGGCGCATGGAACCTGATCGTCGGGCTGTTCACCGGCAACGGCGACCGGATCCGCCTGGGCCTCACCATGATGTGGCAGGGCATCAACCAGGTGCTCATGGGCTGGCCGGCGAGCATGATGCAGGCCGGCGTTGACATGATCGCCGGGCTGGTTGGCGGCATCACCTCCATGGGCGGCGCTGCGCTCGATGCGGTCTCCGGCATCGCCTCGGGCATTACCAGCAAGTTCAAGGGAATGCTCGGCATCCACAGCCCCTCGCGCGTGTTCGCCCAGTTCGGTGACTTCACAATGCAGGGCCTGGCCGGCGGTCTGGACCGCAGCCAAGGCGAGCCGCTGCAGCAGGTGACCAGCCTGGGCGACCGCATGAAGCAGATGGGCGCCGGAATCGCACTGGGCGCCGCCTCCATGCCCGTCCTGGCCGCCGGCGCGCCCGTACTCGCCCCAAACGCTGGAGCTGCCGCAGCGGGCGCCTCCGGGCCTGCTGTCTACAACATCAACGTCACCGCGCCGGCCGGCAGCGACGCCCAGGCGCTCGCCCAGCTGATTCGGCAGGCCATTGACGACCACGAACGCAGCAAGGCCACGCGCCAAGGCTCGCGGTTGAGCGACTGAGATCCCTCCAATGATGATGACCTTCGGCACCTTCGTTTTTTCCCTGTCCACCGCCGCTTACGAGCAGCTGCAGCGGCAGATGACGTGGAAACACGCCTCCAGCGAGCGCGTGGGCGCGCGCCCTGCTCGGCAGTACGTCGGCCCGGGCGACGACACCATCAGCCTGCAGGGCAGCATCAGCGCCGAGCTGACCGACAACCTGCTGGTGCTGGACGAACTGCGCGAGCTGGGCGATGAAGGTCGACCACACGCCTTGGTGGAGGGCACTGGTCGCGTCTATGGCGCCTATCTGCTGGTGAGCCTCAACGAAACGCGCAAGGAATTGTTCAGCGATGGCGTGCCGCGCTTGATCGAGTTCCAGCTCCAGCTGGAGCGAGTGGACGATAGCGCGGCCGAGGCCAGTACGTGAGCGGCGCCCCCTATCCGCAGGTCGCGTGGCGCGTCGTGCTCGATGGCCTAGACCTCACCGACCGCATCGCTCCCCGCCTGCTGGATCTCACCTTGACCGAAAGCCGGGGCGACGAGGCCGACCAGGTGGATCTACGGGTGCATGACCATGACGGTCGTGTTGCCCTTCCCCGCCGTGGGGTCACCCTGCAGCTGGCCATCGGATGGCGCGACAGCGGGCTGTTCGATAAGGGCACGTTTGTCGTTGACGACGTGGAGCACAGCGGCGCGCCTGACATTCTCACGATCCGTGCCCGCTCGGCCGACCTCACCGGTGCCGTGCGCAGCCGGCGCGAACGCAGCTGGCACGACACGACTTTGGGCGCGATCCTGGGCACCATCGCCGGGGAACACTCGCTCCGAGCATCCATCGCCGAGGATCTGGCCAAGGTGCGTGTGCCCCACCTTGACCAGGCCAACGAGAGCGACATCAACCTGCTGACGCGCCTTGGCAAACGCTTCGACGCTGTGGCCACGGTCAAGGCGGGGACATTGGTGTTCGCGCCCATCGGTGCGGGTACCACGTCCAGCGGTCAGCCTCTTCCTGGCGTAACCATCGTGCGTGCATCGGGCGACCAGCACCGATTCTCGGTATCTGACCGCGATACCTACACCGGCGTGCGTGCCTACTGGGGCGACCGCAGTGCGGCACGGCGCAAAGCGGTGCTGGTCGGTACCGACAAGAACGAGAAGAAGCTGCAGCCGACGTACGCCACAGAAAGCGAGGCCCGGCAGCAGGCGCAGGCAGAGTTCCAGCGCTTGGGGCGCGGCACCGCGCAACTGAGCTACCGACTGGCGCTCGGGCGCGCAGACATCTATCCGGAGCAGACCGTCAACGTGAGCGGGTTCAAGCCGGAGATCGACGGCACCGACTGGCTGGTGGTCAAGGCGACTCACACCGTCGACGGCGGCAGCGGGTTCGTCACTGCATTGGAGCTTGAACGCGGCGGCGGATCCACTGAAGAATCTTCGGCTTCACGTAGCGTGTAACGACGCCCGCCACCAGGAACATGGCCGCATGGGCAAGGGTCGACCCACAGGCCGACTCGACCGCAGGTGAGGGATAGGTTGCCTGCCAGATCGCCACAGCAATGAGTGCAGTGGACAAAGGGCGCCCCGTTTCCGTGGGCGCCCTTCTTGGTTCTTCGATGCAGGCGGCGCGCTGTCGCTCTGCGAGGGGGCACTGCATCTGCACGTCACCCGTGAACACCTGGCCGATCACGGCCCCTTCAAACACGGTTTGACCGCTGCAACCGCACGTCACCGCACCACGCTCCACACCCGCACTGCAACCCATAGTCCTTCACTCTCTATCGCGCGCCACACCGGCGCCACATGCGCGGGTAATAGCGGCCTCAATAGAGCTTGGGGTGAGGCTATGCGTGCGGCTTTTTCGCTGCCTTGGCGGGCTTGACCACGATCTTCTGTCCGCGCAGGTCAACGTCGCCACTCAACTGCTGGCCAATCGTGGCGTTGGGGAAATTGGTACGCGGGGCTGCGCCGAGTTCCTGGGCGTCGCCAGACAACGCCGCGACGGCAGCAACTCGCGCATGCGGTGTCGCTTTTCGCCACATCGCGAGCAGATCTGCGTCGGCTTCGCTCACGCGCTCGCGGCGCCCCACCAGCAGGTAGGTCACGTCCACGCCCAACTTGTCGCCCTCAACGAAGTAGGCGCCGCCTGGGAGGTGTGCGTCCTGCTCGAACAGGATCTGGGTCCGCTTGGCCACTCCGCAGGCCGCTGCCATGGCTTCCTGAGTCAGACCCAGTCGCTTCCTTTCTTCCTTCAGCCTTGTACCCACAGACACTTGAAAACCCCCTTGACAGGTGCAGTTAACTTCACCACGATTCACGCAGCTTTTACACAGGGGAAACGGAATGAAGGCCAAACGGACCGCCAAACCGAAGCTGCGTACACCGGACGAAGCCCGGCAGTGGCTGCGCGATAACGGCATCACGGTCATCGCTTTTACCAAGCAGAACAATCTCTGCCGGCATGCGGTGAATGACGCCCTGCGCGGTATTGGCAAGGGGAACTATGGGAAGTCCCACGCTGCTGCTGTTGCGCTTGGCATCAAGCCCGACCCCAATTCTTGCACAAATCCCAGCAAACCCGCGCGTAGGAAAAGCCCGTGAGTTCGCGGCTGGGAGGCCGTGCCGTTTTCTCCTGCGAGGCCTGCGGGAGCCGTCTCATCAAGCGCACCAGCTCGCTGGCGCACAAGTTCCTGCGCAACGACGCCTACGTGTGTGAGAACCCGCTCTGTGGTGCCAGCTACAGCGGCCATTCCGAGCTGACAGGGATTGCCAGCCCGAGCGGCGTGCCCAGGGCGCTGCCCAGCGAGCTGCCGCCCACGCCGGGCTTCCTGCGCGCCCAGCTACACCAGGCATGGAAGCAAGACAGGGGATGCAACCAGCTCGACCTGCTGGATGCGGTCGAGGCCGCGACCGAACACGGCGCGCAACACCACGCCTAAGAGAGGCGTACCGATGTCCTACACAACCAACCCGGCGGCTCGGCCGCCGGTGCAGGAGCACTGCGCGTGACCATTCAGAAAACACACCGCGACGGCTGGGCGACGGCAATGGCCCCCGTGCTTGTTGCGACGCCTGCCAGGGAAAAGCACGTTTCGTTCGCCGAGAAGCAACGCGAGGCCGCTGAGCTGCGGGCGGACGTTGACGCGCACATTACCGCCGGTGGTGCCTTTGAGGTTCTGGCTGGCTACGCCTCTGCCGTGGTGCGCGCATGAACGCTCACAGCCTGTCGCCCGCTCCCATCAAATCCCATCAAATCCCCTTGACACCTGCCCACGGACGGAGCAACTATTCACGCGTCGCCGCACAATCGGCGACCGGGTTTGACAGCCCGACTAGGAGGCGCACCAGCGCCCATCACTCGATGCCAGGCGCTTTTTTGTTGCCCGGCGTCCTGCTGGGCGCATGCCAGCCAGCTTATGGCGGGCGGTGTGCGGGGGTCGCAAGGCCCGCCGGTGACTCCTACCGGTCTGTCAACCGCGCACCGTCCGCCACCCCGTTTGACAGCGGTATGGCGGACTCCGACAGACTAGGAGTTCGCACCATGTCCCTCGACACCCAAGCTACGCCCGCGCGGCAGATCGCCACCGTCTTCGGCTTTATCGCCGACACCCTCGAATGGCCCCACGATGACTACCAGGCGCTGATCGCCCGGCTGGTCGGCACTGGCACGTCCACGCTATCGCTGACCCTGGGCGACGTGCTGGACGCCTACACCGCCACGGCCAATGCCGCTGTGCACGAACGCGCTACTTCGCTGCGGGGTGGCCACTGATGCCCACGCCCAAGCACCCGAATCTGCGACCAGTGATTGACCTGGCCTCGGCCAGTCCGGGCATCGTTGTCCGCGCATCGACCGATAAGAACTGCGTTTTCGTCTCCTGCGTACACGCCGAGTCGAACGTGATTGTGTCCATGGTGGCGGCTTATTCCCATGTGATCCGCCCCGCAGCCGACCACGCGCTGCAGGTCGGCCAATCCATCTTCCTGCTTGCCCACGGCGAAGCCCAGCGCTTCTTCGCATGGCTGCATGGCGACAGCGACAGCGCACCGGGGGTTCACTGATGCCGAACCGAAACAGCCACCTGCCACCCGATCGCAATCCCGGGCCTCCTACGGCCGCCGATGACAGGGGCGCGCAACTGATCGCCGGTGCCGACTATCAGCGCCTCTGGCGCGCCGCGTTCGCATGTCGGCTCCTTGCAACGATCACGGAAGAGGTGGCCAAGGAACACGGCATCGATCCCAACGATACGGCCGCCGTTGCCGAGTACATCCGCGACGACATGTATCTGATTCTCAGCCGCTCCAAGCCCGCCGACGAATAACCCAGTACCGCTCCGACTCAGCGGCGCGCCAACGCCGCTGGACCCGGAACACCCTGCTCAGGAGAGAGCTATGTATTACCCCAACACCACCGCCTCATCCGCGGCGAAAGGCTGACCTGGCCATGCAAGAAGACATCCGCCAGCAAGTCCTGCAGCGCGTTGAGCGGGACTATGGCCTGAAGCACCGCACCAGCACCGACTACATGCGTGGGGGCAAGTGCCCTCACTGCGGCAAGAAGGAGCTGTACACCAGCTATTCCAAGCCGTGGGTGCTGCGCTGTGGTCGGCAGGCCAAGTGCGGACAGGAGGTGTTCGTTAAAGATCTCTACGACGACCTCTTTGATGACTACTCCAAGCGCCATGTACAGACCGAGGCCAAGCCGAACGCTGCGGCCGACGCCTACCTGCAGACGGCACGTGGGTTCGATCTGCGCCCCCTACAGGGCCTATATACGCAGGACAACTACTACGACCGGCGGATTTCCGCCGGTACCGCCACCGTGCGCTTCCCGCTGGCCAAGGGTGGCTGGTGGGAGCGCCTGATCGACCGCCCGCACCGGTTCGGTAAGCAGAAGGCGCGCTTTGCGCCGGGGCAGAGCTACGCCGGCGTGTGGTGGGCGGCCCCGGCGGCGCTGTCCGCCATGCGCGACGCCCGCGAGGTATGGATCGTGGAGGGCATCTTCGACGCCATTGCCCACCTCCAGCGCGGCAGCTGCGCGGTGTCGGCCATGTCGAGCAACGCCTATCCGGAAGCCTCGTTGCGCGAGCTGGCGGCGTCACGCCCTGGCAACCTCCCCACCCTGATCTGGGCATTGGACAATGAGCCCGGCGCACGCACCTACATCCAGCGGCACGCCAAGCGCGCCGAGAAGCTTGGCTTCAAGTGCAAAGCGGCCCAGATCGTCCAGCGCGACGGGAAGAAGACCGACTGGAACGACCTCCACCTGCGCGCACTGGCTGCAGACGATCAGCAGACCCAATGGGATGCTGACCTGGCCGAGGCGCGTTACCAGGGCGACCTGCTCATGGCACGCACGGCCATGGACAAAGGCCTGATCATCTACGGCCACGACAAGCAGTCGGAGTTCCATCTGGAACACCATTCGCGCCTGTACTGGTTCGAGTTCGACGCCTTGCGCTTCGAGAAGCTGTGCCGTGACCGCGCCAGCGACCGTGCCCTCGCCGAGGACGAAGAGCTGGAAGACGAGGAAATCGCCAAGATCCAGCGCGCCTCTGCCTCCGTGCGCCAGATCGCCAACTGCTACCCCGAAGCGCTGTACTTCCAGCGCCACGAAGCCACCGACGAAAGCTGGTACTTCTTCCGCGTGGATTTCCCCCACGATGCGCCCTCGGTCAAGGGCACCTTTACCGGCCCCCAAGTCGCCAGTTCGACCGAGTTCAAGAAGCGCATCATTAGCCTGGCCCAAGGCGCGGTGTTCAGCGGATCGGGCCACCAGCTGGACCGCATGATGGAAGATCAGCTGTTCAACATCAAAACCGTCGATACGGTCGATTTCGTTGGCTATAGCCCTGACCACGGCGCCTACATCTTTGGCGACATCGCGGTCCGCAATGGCGAGATCAGCCTGGCCAACGCCGAGGACTATTTCGAGTTCAGCAAACTGCGGCTCAAGACCACGCAGAAGTCCATCCGCATGGACATTCAGCGCGACCCGGAAGCATTCCGCACCGAGTGGATGGAGTGGTTGTGGCTGTGCTTTGGCACGCACGGCATGATCGCGCTGATCTTCTGGTTCGGCTCGCTGTTCGCCAACCAGATCCGCAGCGCCCATAAATCCTTCCCCTTCCTCGAAGCCACCGGCGAAGCCGGCGCCGGCAAGACCACGCTGCTGACGTTTCTGTGGAAGCTCCTGGCCCGCAGCGACTACGAGGGCTTTGACCCCGCCAAGTCGTCCAAGGCCGGCCGTGCGCGCGCCATGGGCCAGATTTCGGGCATGCCCGTCGTGCTGCTCGAGGCCGACCGTGACACGCCCGACAAGGCGCATTCAAAGTCGTTCGAGTGGGATGAGCTGAAGGACTACTTCGGCGGCGGCACGCTGGCAACGCGTGGCGTGCGCAACGGCGGCAATGACACCTACGAGCCGCCCTTCCGGGGCACCATCGTGATCAGCCAGAACGCAGCCGTGGACGCCAGCGAAGCGATCCTGACCCGTATCGTCAAGCTGCACTTCCGCAAGCCCCTTGTAACCCCTGAGAGCCGCATTGCGGCCGACAACCTCAACGCCCTGCAGGTGGAAGACCTGAGCCACTTCCTGATCAAGGCGGTGCGCTCGGAAGGCCAGGTGCTGGCGAAGTTCAAAGAGCGCGTGAGCTACTTCGAGGCCCGGCTACGCGAAAAGACGGATTTGCGACTGGAGCGTGTCATCAAGAACCACGCGCAGATGCTGTCGCTACTCGACTGCCTGCGCCTGGTGATCGAGGTGCCCGAGCACATGGTGGTGGCCACCCGTGACGCGCTGGTCGCTGCAGCCATGGAACGCCAGATGGCGATCAGCGCGGACCACAAGATCGTCAACGAGTTCTGGGAGACGTACGAGTATCTCGAAGGGCTGGCCAACGGCGAGCGCCCAATGCTCAACCACTCGCGCGACCCCAACAAAATCGCGATCAACCTCAACGAGTTCGTGGCGAAGGCCGGCCAGCATGGCCAAGCGGTTCCCGACCTGGTCGACCTCCGCAAGCATCTTCCCGATTCGCGGCGCTACAAGCTCATCAGCGCCAACACGGCGGTCAACAGCAACATCCGTAACACCATGCTCGGCAGCAGCTTCACGGTGAAGTGCTGGGTATTCAAAGCGAAGTAAGGCGACGTGCAACAAAGCGGTCCGGCGGGCGGTGCGCCAACACCACCCCAAGGCCATCTACCAACAGAAGCTCAGGAGAGAGCAATGCAAAAGATGAACGGCGAAGCCGCAACCACCCTCACATCTCCGCTGGATTCCAGCACCGGACACGGGGCGGAGGCTACCACGGGTGCGGGGAATGTGGGGATTGAAAGGGAAACGGCCAAAGAGTGCAGCGCCACGCTGGTGCTGCATGTCACCCACAACAAAGTGATCGCCACGGCGACCCTGAACATGGGGAGCACGAAAACTGCCCAGCGGGTGCTGGAGCGCCGCAAGGGGAACAGGAGCGGCTGGGTGCTGACCAAGGGCAGCGAAGAGTTTGACCAGGACCGCGCGTGGATCTCGGCCGAGCTGGCTGAGCTGGCTGACCGCCTGCCGTTCCCGTTCGAGGTGGCCAATATGCTGCCCGGGCGCAGGGCCTCCACCGGCTTGGTCGCCCAGGCTGCGCAGGAGGTGGCCAATGGCTAAGTCAATCGTCGTTTACGGGCCGCAGGGGAGCGGGAAGACCCGTCATGGCCGTGCAATAGCCGAGAGGCACGGCCTGAGCCGGGTGATCGACTTGGAAGACGTGCAACTCATGGGCGAACGCCTGCAGCGGCAGGGGTTCGTTTACCTGTCCTGCAGCCAGAGCTACGCGGAGCGCGCCGCCAGGCTGCTCGGCACCGAGGTCGTTCACATTGACCAGGCGCTGGCAGGCATTGCAGGGGTATCCCATGGCTGAGCTGCTATTGCTCCTGCTGGCACCCGCCGCCGGCGGCGCGCTGCTGTATCGCCTCTGGGCCACCCGGCCCGAGCCTCGCCGCCACAGCGGCCTAGCCGTGGGTCAAATCCCGCAGCGGCTTCGCCGCCGCCCGGAGATGGCCGTACGCCGCGCTGGGGGTGCTGCGTGACCCAGAAGGAGATGACGGCACCCAGGTCGATCCCTCCCTGTCCGGCCGGCCATGCAGCGCGCTACATTCACGATGGACGTAGGTTGGAGGCAAAGGGCGGAGACTTCATCGAATGTCGCTGCAGCCGCACGGCGAAGTGCGCCACGTTCGACTTGGCATGGGCAAACTGGCACAAGCTGCACAGGCTTCAGGCGGTTACGACGTCACCCAGACCCCCCGCACCCGCACCGCAGCTTCAGCTGCGGCTGGTAGGAGGAACGGGCTAATGACTACCGTGACAACCGGAGGGGGTGGCTTCGCGACGTTCTGGATGCTGTTTGGGCAGTATGGTGCGACTCTTACAATCGAGCAGCTCCGCGACGCTTACTTCCCTTCGTCTAGCATGAAGACCATGGCCAACCGTCACAGCGCCGGCCTGTTGCCACCGCGCACCTGCGACGTCTACGACACGCGCGATGTCGCCGATTGGTGGGACCGCCAGAGAAAAGCCGCAGTCAATCACTAGCACGTCGGAACGATTGTGGGGCGTGAGCCGGTCATGACTCTTCCATAGGGCCGTAACGCAGGTTGCGGCCCTTGCCTTTTGTCGGAGCGGTCATGCTTTCCCTTCTTTTCTCTCGCGCCGCTCGGCGGCCCTACGCTGCTGTCGCGAACCACCCACAGTAGTGGAATCCTTTACTTCGCCATACTCATACGCCTGCCCATAGTTGAGCGGACTTTGCCTCCTGTGTATGCCAAGTGTGTCGAGCTTAACCCTCAGTTCGGCGAGATCCGATTCACTGAGCGGCTCGGCCTCAAGGACGATCAGATCCTCAGAGCTCTCCCGATAACCTCGGACGGGATGATCCACTGCAATTCCTACAATTGTCTTCGCCTCTGGTACACGGGAGGGCGTGCCATGGACGTATGCCATAAGGAAATTCTTGCGTCGCTCACGATACTCTTGCCTGCTCCAATTCGGGTGGCACGGCATGCAAGCGAACACGTACGCTCGTTCTGGCCACTGCCTGGCCCACAAAACCCTGGTGCGAGATTGTTCGGGGGTGGAGCGTGCACCCATCATCATGTCATTGAAGGAATCAACGAGAATTCTTCGTTGAAATCTGCTCTCGCTCGCCATTACGCGTAAGGCGAGCTCTACGCTCCCAGGGGGTACAGCCTCGTAGGTTCCATAGCGAGGATTTCCGATGCGTATAAACGACTCGATTTGTCTGTCCCAGGCATAGCTATCCGAATCTGCGCGGAGCTTCTGCATGTACCTTTCGCTACCAAAAAATTCAGCCGCCACGCCCCATTGAATGTGAAGCAAGTCTGCAGTGCCTTGCATCTCATGCTCAGTGCTGTTCAGCAGCCGCCCTTCGAGGGTCCTTGCGAGGTAAGTTGCTAGAAGAGCCTCCTCCCCTTCACAGAGGATCAACGGCTTTCGAGCCATTAGAGCGGCCTGGCGCGCAACCAGGTAATCGATAAAATCTGGCGCTGTGTCTAATCGCTGCATCACGAAGCTTAAGGCTTCTTCGTCGAACACGTGGACGAAATCTGTGTGCGAAACTCCTACCTCGAATGGCCTCCCGACACTCTCCAGCGGCACCCCACTATTGAGAACTAGACTTCCGCTCCCGCTTTGGAAATACTCCGCACAGTGCCGAGAAGTCCCTCGAGTCGTTGCGACTAGGTGAACGCGACGTTGAGCCGACGAGGGAATGGAAACGGGCAAGGGACGGGTGCATTGCGGATCCAGAAATACCTGGTCAGGAAATCGCGTGAGCCAGCTTCTCGCACCTCTGAGCTGCCTTACCGACTTTTGGATCGCCTTCTTTTGCCATCTTGGCCATGCGATGTTGAGATCGACATCACCATGAAATTCAACGTGCTTATCCGAGAAGATAATTACGTCGTCACCGAAAACCACAAGGACGTCACTAAATTCCTTCCCACTCGATTGGCTGTCGCGAAGACCCTCTGAGGTGTATGTATTTGGGTGCGACCAGAGGCTGAGAAACGACGTTGCACAGAGCTGAATAAGCGTCCTTTCGGATTCGTTAGCCCCCTCCGACTCCGAAAGATCAAATACCCCGCCTAGATCCTCATGCATGGCCCGACCATCCTGTCTAAGATCGTCAAAGAGTAGCTGAGACCTTGACGCGTAGCTGGTTCACCGCCATTTGGAGAAATTCAAGGATGTGCCATTAGTGTGCCATGCCCTTGGAACCCATTGCTACATCTAGCTGTCCGTCCAGTCCATCATGGGGGCGACGGAAAGGCGCAGGGAAGCGGCGTAGCGGTCTGCAGGGGTGGGAGGCAGGGTCATGGGTGTCGGATCAGGCTGGGAAGTGCTGGGATTGCCAGCGCGATCAATAGTTTACACCGGGCCACTGAACCGGGCCGGGATGGCGCGGACCGGGACGTACGTCAATGACGCACCCTAGAGTACGTACTTCCGCCCAGCGTGGGAGCGCCTTCTAGATAGAGGTACGCAGGTAACCAGTACCGCTTGTGCCGGACTGATGAAAAGCGCGGCCTAGGCCGATGGCATCCTAAACCGTGGCAACGCGGCATCGCGCGAGCTCCATGCCTGCCCCATGCAGGTTCGCGACATTCGTATGACTATGGCTTTCTCAGCAGAAGCTCTGCACCCATCATCCCAAGCTGGTAATGGCGCGCCGGGAAAAATTAGGCCCCAAGATCGCCCGCTACGAGGCAGTGGCGATAGCCTGCTTGGCAATCACTTTTTATGAGCGAGACCCAACCCTTGTGCCAGAGAGTATGTCGCGCCAGTAGTGCGAGATGCTGCCACCGGCGAGAGCATCCACGGCCATGTACGCCGTTAACAGAAAAACTAGCAAGACGAGCCACTTGATCAGTAGCAGCACATCTAGCTGAGTCTGAACGCGCTTCTTTAACGTATCAAGCGCACCTTTGTACTGGTCCGCTATACCCTGCGGCTGAGCCTCCAAGAGTTCACGTCGCAGCCGGATCTCGTCACCAATTGCCTCAACAGAATTGTCCTGATTCCCAACTAGCAGCCACATTAGAACGAAGAAGATAGCCATCCCCACAAGTACGGCGACGCTCTTTGTAGCGCTCGAAGCGTCAACGGTGGCGCCGGCAATGAGGAGTGCTGCCGGAAGGGCGAGCAACTGATTCTGAATCTCCGCCAAGGTCTTGTTCAGACGCAGTGCGTCCTCTAGGTTCTGCTTCTCCACCTCTCTCCGCACCTTTGCGGTCGAGAATTCTGCTAAGAACAGTGCATAGGATTGACGGATGTACATCATCAGGTGCTCGAAACCACTGATGACTTCTCCAAGACTGATGCAGCCCTCACGACCGAATTGCTCAACGATTCCCGTCCGGGCAATGGTCAGCTTCTCTTGCCTATGGAGGTCCGTTCCAGCGATATCTTGAATGAACGCTTGCAAAGAAGGAATCTGAATCAAGTCCTCTACGCCGTACCGCAGGGCGAGGCAAGCTTCCCGTGCGTGACCCACAACGAAGTGAAGTCTGTCGTCGCCCGTTCTGTATGACGCTACGTCCCTCAGCGCCTTCCATAGATCGACGGTGTCGAAATAGCACTTGACGGATGGTGGCAGGTCTTCGCTTACACCGTGTTGGTATCCCGTATCAAGGAGGGTGAACCTCTGGGGCACTTGGCCCAAGGCAGAAGATCGACGACGCAACATGTCGCCTAGGCTCGCGTATACAAACGCGTCCTGCGGGACAAACCTGATCTGCCGGCTGCCACGATTGGTGCCAGCCAAGAGCGCTGCGCCAGGAATGCCCTCCAAGACATCCGTGACTTCTTCGAAGCCATAGTCCCTCGGCAAAACACCAACCGTCACCCCCTTGTCTAACGGATCTGGATGCTGCTCTTCAAGCACGGAGAGCAGCCATAAGGCTGCGTCGTGCCTATTCGCCGGTGGGATCCTGTCCATACTGTCTCAACACTTCCCGGATGTCATCGGTGGGGTGAGGAATAACGAGCGCGTCAGCCTCTGGGTCATACTTGACACGCCCCTCGGCAGCATCCTCTACATCAAATGCGACGCTCACGGTACCCATTTTTGCGCTTAACCTGCGCAACTTGCGGAAGGTCTTCACGTGAGGCACAAACTGGTGACTCACCATCAGATCTAAAGCTTGAGGCCCCTCCGTCACAAATCCTGAGAATAGCTCCGGCTCTCCCGGCTCGACCGCAGCCGAGATTGTTTCCAGGACCACCCCTGAACGACCGTTCTCGAAGCACTGGAACAGGCGCTCCTTGGTTGCCTTCCAACGCTCCTGAGTATCATCCTCGTTGAGACCAAGCGCCAAAACGTAGGCTCGCGCTGCTTCGATCATCCTTTCCGTGTTCTGCTGCGCGGAAGTGTAATTAACACATGCTAGGGCGTCCCTGAAATACGCACTAACTTCGTCAGTACCACGCGCCTTGACAAATGTCAGGTACGCATCCTCTCCATTCTCCCAACGCGCGAATGAGACCTTTGCAGCTTCATGCAATTTGTCGGTGTCGATGACCAATGCGGGTTCAAGTTCGAGATCCTCGCTGATCCCGGCACCATCCCTCAGTTTCAGCATGGCAACAAGAAGGTATTCAACGCCGCCCTGTTCGTAATGGAGGAAAAAGGCGTGCCCTCCGGTCGCGCCTACGACCGATTGCATCCTACTTTCGATAATACCGACGACGAGCTGACTGAGCTCCAAGAAGTCGATCTCCATATCCCGGTACTCTTTCAGCCGAACAGGGAAGCGGTAAACGTCTTCATCGTCGCCGAAGGTTCCAGTATTGTTCCCACGCTTCGCGAAGAGCTTAACCGTCTGCTCGGCAACTCGACTAAGCAACTGATCCACGACCAGTAGCGTATCCCGCAGTTGAATCTCCACCGAACCCGCACCATGGGCATACTGATCCTTGGACAGGCGATGGATGGTGGCCTGCAATACATTCATTCTCCCTCCCGTTCTTCAGAAAGATCCTTCTGAGCGCAAAGCCGCGCGGGCCTGCCTTGACCTGGCGCTGATCACCGCTCCCGAAGCCGCATAGATTTTCGCTACTTTCGGCGAAAATAGCTAGGCGCTCCTTTTGGAAGGCGCAGGGAGTGTCGCTCCCTCAACATTTGCGCCCTGAGAGACTTTTGACCGAAGGATTCCCGCTGCGGGACGGCGCGGGCCAGCCGTGAACCACCGTCGCGTGCAAGAACAAAACTCGCACTGATCCCCGAGCGATCATGAGAGCCTGAAGGCTACGCTGCCCACTCTACCTGACGGGCTAAAAATTTACCCATACCATCCTCGGCGAGCCAGACGCTTATCCATGTCCACAAGTGTGTCCCATCATCGCGGTTAAGCCTGCTACTGAGTGCGAGAGCTGGAACTCTCGACGGCTGAACAGGAACACCACGATAGACCTCATAGGTCGGGTGCACTTGGCGCTCAGCTTCACGCGTCAAGCCACGAGTGTCATGTCCCTAGCCATCTGAACCCGGATTCCTCGAAGGAAAAACTTCGCCGTCCCTGAAAGTTCTTCTTCGCCTTCTTTGCATCAGTTCGTTGGACCAAGATGCGATCTATGCATGAGGACGTGACGTCGCGAGCCACTTAACTGTTGAACAGCAGCTTACGGGCCGAATTCCTTGCTGCGGTCGCGATCCTTCATGAACTAACACCTCGGACAGTCTGGTACGCATGGGATGCATGGGTTAAGCCGGAGAGATGCGACACTAAGCCCGAAGGATCGACAGCTTACATCCTTCATTACCGTCGCCTTCCCACTTCCTGAGTTGCAGTACTCTCTGGAATAGGATTCTCGCCTCGACTGATCTGCTCTTATCCGAAGTCCTCAGTACCCAGGGAGCCGCTGCGAATGCATAGCTTACCGGTAGGCCAAGGACGACGCGGCCGGACGGCCCAACGTGCGATGGACCCAAGCTTGGCTGAGCCGCTCACTCAAGTTTGTGGGGTTGATGTGGCCGATGCTCTTTGGCCAAAGGCGCCCGCCAGTAGCCTCCAACCAGTTGCTAACTGAGTTTGGCCGTTGATGTCTGCTAATGACCCAGTCGAACTGAGACCGCGCCTGTCCCAGCCACGGTCAGACCCTAGCGGGACCAACGACCAGGTGTCGCCGGGGGTCGAGAGGCTGGCTGTCGGAGGGCAACCCTCCCGCCACCGCGAATTCCGACCAATGTTCCCCCCCTTGGAAATGCCATGCGGAGCATCCATCTCCCGGTGGAAAAGGGGGACTACGATATGACAGATGGAATTTGCCACGAATGCATCCACGATGACTTCCTGAGAAGTCAAATCATCCGAGACGGTGACGTTGTTGCATGTACGGAGTGTGATACAGAAGCAGTTGGTATTACGCTAAAGGATGTCGGCAAGATCTTGGAGCCGCTGCTGCGCCAATACTATGTTACTGGCGACGAGTATCGAACGTACTCTGGGGGAGATGACGACGAGGGCTACACCGTTCAATCTGGGGAGAGCCTTTCTGCAATCGTAGAGGAGCAGCTTGGCAACTACTACAAGGCTCATGACCAAATAGTCGAAGCTGTCCAGCATGCAGAGGATTTCAATCCGTACGACGGAGATTCCGCATACTGGGACGAGGATACTTTTTACCAATTCAAGTTCATTACCTATGAGCCCAGTGATCTACCTAGCTGGCATCAGACGCGAGACGAGATCAAGCACGGCCGCAGGTTTTTCAGCCCTGCAGCACGTGCCATGTTCGATGAGCTATTCAAAGATATCCATCAGATTCAGGCGTGGACCAATGGGCAGCCGAAGCCCGTCTGCTACGAACTACCACCGAACGTGAAACTCTTCAGGGCTCGCGTCGTTGACACTGAGCTCGCACAGTCTTCCGCTATAGCGAACCCGAGCGCGGAGGTTGGCCCACCGCCTTCTCCGGTAGCTCGAAGTGGTCGCATGAATGCCGATGGCGTTTCAGTCCTCTATGCATCCACCGATGCAAATACGTGCATCGCAGAGATGCGTCCGGCGAACGGAAGCACTTTGGCAGTAATCCAGCTTACGACCCAGCGAGGCTTGCGCGTGCTCGATTTCTGTCTTCTTGAGAGCGCCTTGGGCGGAACTAGTCTCTTTGACCCCGATTTCGAGAGTAAACACATTCGACTAGGCGCGCTCCGACAACTGCACAAGTGGGTTACCGCGCCAGTTGTTCCCGGGCAGGAGGCAGACTACCTGATTACACAGACTATGGCCGAGTACTTGGCGCATGTATGCGAGGAGGCATTCGACGGGGTTCTGTTCCGCTCGGCCCAGAACGATGCAGGCATCAACGTTGTGTTGTTCTCAAGGGATATGCCTTTCGACGGAGACCTTACGGAGAGGTTTGGTGTGGCATATGCGGAGCGAAGTCTCGTGTTCGTCCGGATCCGCTCAGTCGCAGTTACGTATGAGGATCTGAAAGTCGTCAGCCATGATGGGAAGTCATATCTACTTGACTCTGACAGTAAGCGTGAGTACGACGATTGGTACTAACGCATAGACGCACCCGGTGAAACTGAGGTGCCAGCCATACTCCGCCGATACTCTTAGAGAAGCACACCAAGGAACACGATGAAGCTGTATCACTACACCGATGTAAGTGCCGTCCATTCGATACTTAGCACTCGAAAGCTTTGGCTGACCGATCTGCGCTTCATGAACGACTCTCAAGAGCTGCTACATGGCATCGACTTTCTACAGTCGGCGCTGAAGCAACAACCGTATGGATTGTTCTACAACAAGCACTATGCCGAGCAGGCAGTTGAGTACCTCGCGAGCTCACTTAGCAAGTATGAGGATGCGGCCCGCTTTGATGACCCCGTATTTGCTATGTCGTTCAGCGAGAAGGACGATCTGTTGAGCCAATGGCGCGGATACGGGGGCTATTCGGTCTGCTTCAACAGAGAGTACTTGGAGGACTGTGGTCTGAAGCTCAGCTCGTGCCTGTACACCAGGTCGTCCAAGCTGAACCGGGCACTGGTGGCCGCCTCGGACGCGGGCGCCAGGGTGTCATCGTGGATGGGCCGGGACCATGGCTGCATCGGGCTTGAATCGATCGATCAGCTTATCTCTTTAGTTGAGTTTGCGGCAACGTTCAAGGACGCTGGATTCGAGGAAGAGCGTGAGGTTCGGATGATCGCTCGACCCAACTCAAACGAGATCAAGTACCGGCCCAGGAACGGAATACTGGTGCCCTACGTTGAAATCGACATTCCAGCGGAGGCGATTGAAGGCGTATGTATCGGACCAGTTCGAGAGCAGGGGCTAGCTTCAGTGTCGATGGAGATGTTCATTAGTTCCGTTGAGAGTATCAATCGGTCGAACGGCGGCAACATCGGATGGTGCGTTCCAGTCGGAAGATCTAACACGCCCTATCGTAGTTGAGGGAAGCGCGCTCTATTTTCTGGAATCCAGAATGGCCTCTAGCGTAGGCACTGGTCTTGCAATGCAATGTGGCGTAAGAGCGCTGCCGGCACCATCGGGGAGTTGCAGACTTGATCCCCATGTAGGCGGATAGAGAGTGACCGTCCCATCTGTTCCTGTGCAGGTCCCAGGTGGATGCCGAGCTCCCTCACACACCCCAGTAGTGACCAGAACATAAAGATGCCCCCGCTTTTGCTCTTGGATTCAACCGGTCGACGCAACACACTGAAGACTGCTTACCGGCAGCAGGAGTGTTGCAGATGGAGCGCAGGCCAAGGATCTACTACAGCGACGCCCAGAAGGCTCTGATGTGGGAGCGATGGC
>NZ_JASCOP010000139.1:0-10179 GCF_029959395.1 Stenotrophomonas sp. PS02300 | reverse complement strand
GGGGTGCGGGACACGCCGTGAACCCATCCATGGGGGCTTGTAGAAAACATCCATGTTTTCTACAGTCCCGCACCCCCACCGCCGCCCCGCCATCCACAGGTTTCGGATGACGGAACGGAAAGCGGTAGCGCCGGCCGTTGGCCGGCCCTTACGATGCTGATTGTGTCGTTATGCTCCGGCCATCCATTTGAGGATCAAGCCCGTCACATATGCCAACCCCGTGCCGGTGGCGTAGCCAACGGTGCCCAGCAACACGCCCACCGGCGCCAGGCTGGGATGAAACGCCGCTGCCACCACTGGTGCCGATGCGGCTGCGCCAATGTTGCCCATCGAGCCGATGCCGAAGAAGAACAACGGCGCCTTGACCAGCTTGGCGACGATCCACAGCACGAGGATGTGGGTGAGCATCCAGATCACGCCGAGCAGGAACAGCCACGGGCGATCCAGCAGGGACAGCAGGTTCATCTGCATGCCGATGCAGGCGATGAGGAAGTACAGGAACACGGTGCCCAGGCGGGATGCGCCTGCGGATTCGAGCTTGCGTGCGCGGGTGAAGCTCAGGCCCAGGCCGAGCAGCGTGGAGAGCAGGACGACCCAGACGAAGGCGCTGTCGAGGCTGAACTGGCTGGCCCAGCTGATGTTGGCCTTGAACCAGGCGCTCAGTGGGGCGGCGATGGCGTGGGCCAGGCCGACGCCGCCAAGGGCGACGCCGACGATCAGCATGAGGTCGGTGAGGCTGGGGATGCGGGCGTTCTGGGCCTCGTAGGCACTGATGCGCGCTTTCATTTCATCAATGGCGCGGGTGTCGGCACCGTTGCGGGCGTCGATCTGGGTGGCGCGGTTGGCCAGGAACAGCAGGACCGCCATCCACAGGCTGGCGCAGGCAACGTCGACGACGGCGAACTGGCCGAAGGTGGTGGCGTCGGTGCCGAACACTTCGCGCATGGCGACCATGTTGGCGCCGCCGCCGATCCAGCTGCCGGCCAGCGCGGCCATGCCGGCCCAGGTGTCGCCGGCCACGGTCTCAGGGTGGATCCAGGACATCAGCTGGAACGAGACCACGGCGCCGAGCATGATGCCGAAGGTGCCGGCGCAGAACACGATGAGCAGCTTCGGGCCGAGCTTGAGGATGCCCTTGAGGTCGATGGAGAGGGTGAGCAGGACGAGGGCGGCGGGCAGCAGCACGTCGCGGGCGATGGGGTTGTAGAGGGCGGTGTCGTGGCCGTCGATGAGGCCGGCGGTGTTGTAGATGGCCGGGATGAAGTAGCACAGCAGTAGTGCGGGGACCCAGGCGAAGATCTTCTTCAGCAATGGGGTCGGGCCGCTGGCGGCCCAGAAGATCAGGGCCAGGGTGGCGGCGATCAGGCCAAGTCCAACGATGTCGTTGGTGATGAGGGCGGTACTGGGTTCGGTCGGCATGCGATCCTCTGTCGATCGAAAAGGCAAAAAAAAGCGCCGCATGAGGCGACGCTTTCCTGAGCTTAACATTGTCTTCACCGTGCGCCACGTTGCGCTGCGGCGTTTTCAGGCCTGCGGCAGCGAGGCGCTGAGATCGAGGATGACGCGGGTGCCGCGTGGTTCGCTCTGTTCGATGGTGAGTGCCCAGCCGAGGTGTTCGCACAGGCGGGCGATCAGTTCCAGGCCGATCCCGCTCTGCCCGTTGCGGTCGCCACGGGCCATGCGCGCGTAGACGGCAGCGATTTCTTCCGGGCTCATGCCTTCGCCGGGGTCCTGCAGGGTGACCACGGCGCGGTCGGACACGTTGATGGTGATGGTGCCGCGGCCGCTGTTTTCGATGGCGTTGCGCAGCAGGTTGCCGATCGCGGCCTGGACCACGCCCAGGGGCGCGATGATGTCCACGTGGGCCAGGCCCTGCACGGCGATCTGCAGGTCCTTGTCGCCCATCAGGTGGCGGTGGTCTTCGATGATGTCCGGCACCAGCTGGTCCAGCGGGATGCGTTCCTTCAACGCGGCCAGGCGCGCCGGTTCGCGCGCGAGCACCAGCAGCAGCTGGATCAGCTGCTCCACGCCCTGCGCGGTGCGGTGCACGCGCTGCATCTGCTGGCGCGCGCGGTCGGGCAGCGCGGGCTGCTCCAGCGCCAGTTCGGCGGCGCCGGTGATCACCGCGATCGGCGTGCGCAGTTCGTGGCTGGCGGTGCTGATGAACACCCGTTCGCGTTCGACGAACTGTTCGTTGCGGGCCAGGTAGTCGTTGAGCGCGGCGGCGATGACGTACAGCTCGGAACTGCCGCGCGGGTCGACTTCGACGCGCTGGCCGGGCACGCCGGGCTTGAGGCCGTCGATATGCCGGGCCAGCGAGCGCAGCGGGCTGACCAGGCGGCTGACGCCGAAGGAGGCCATCACCACGGTCACCACGATCATCACCACGCTCGCCAGCATCACCCAGCGGGTGGCGAATTCTTCGAGGTCGTGGAAGTCATTGATGTCCAGCGCCAGGGCGAGACGCCCCTGCCCCGCCGTGTCGCGCACCATCACCGCGCTGGCGCGGCCGGCGATCTCCACGCCATCGTGCAGGCCCGGATGCAGGGTGCGCAGGATCGGCGGAACCTCGGGACTGTCATCGACGGTGAACAGCCGCAGGGTGTCCGAGTCCTGCCAGCGGTAGTGCGGCTCGTGTTCGATGTGGCTGACAATGCTGTCCAGTTCGGAGTTCAGCAGCGCGCGCCAGGCCGAGTGCTCGGCATGTTCGTGCACGTAGTTGCCCACGCTGAACACCGCCAGCGAGATCATCGCCAGGTAGCCCAGCAGCCACCAGACCAGCCGCCGGTGCAGCGGCGCGGGCTTACGCAGTTTCATCGTGCCCTTCGGTGGCCGGTGCACCCAGCCGGTACCCCACGCGCGGCAGGGTATGGATGAGCTTGCGCTGGAACGGGCCATCCACGCTGCGGCGCAGTTCGTAGATGTGGGAGCGTAGCAGGTCGCCGTCGGGCAGCTCGTCGCCCCACAGCGCGAATTCCAGCTGCTGGCGGGTGACCGCCGCCGGGCTGGCGCGCATCAGCACTTCCAGCAGCTTGCGGCAGGCCGGGTACAGGTGCAGGGCCTGGCCGTCGCGCTGCGCCTCCAGCGTGGCCAGGTCCAGGATGAGATCGGCCACTTCCAGCACCTTGCGCGGGTTGCGGCCCTGCGCGCGCACGCGCAGTGCTTCCAGGCGGACTTCCAGTTCGGGCAGGGCGAACGGTTTGGTGAGGTAGTCATCGGCACCGGCGCGGAAGCCGGCGATCTTGTCGGGCAGTTCGTCGCGCGCGGTGAGCATGATCACCGGCACTTCCGAACCATGTTCGACGCGCAGGCGGCGCAGCACGTCCGGGCCTTCCATGCGCGGCAGCATCCAGTCCAGGATCAGCGCGTCGTAGTTCTGGGTGGCGGCCAGGTGCAGGCCGGTGACGCCATCGGGGGCGACGTCGAGGACATGGCCACGCGCTTCGAAGTACTCGAACAGGTTGGCGACCAGTTGGCGGTTGTCTTCAATGACCAGGAGCCGCATGTGTCGGGAACTCGGGGGCGATGGCCGCCATGGTAGCCCCGGCAATGTCGGAATCCAGTCGCAATTGCCCCGATTCGACGCTTTTCTTACATCGCTTCGGCCAAAGTGCCCGCTCTTCCGGGAATCGCCTGCCCTCTTGCCGACACTACTGACGCGCCATCGGTGGCCATTGCTCACCTGCCTTGCCCTGCTGCTGGCCCTCGCGGCGGGAATCGGACTGCGTGCCCCTACCCCGCCGGATGAGCCCCGTTTCCTGCTGGCCGCCCGCGCCATGGTCGAGACCGGCCAGTGGCTGCTGCCGCACCGGGGCAGCGAACTGTATGCCGAGAAACCGCCGGTGTTCATGTGGATGCAGGCGGCCACCTACCAGCTGATCGGGCACTGGAACCTGGCCTTCCTGCTGCCCTCGCTGCTGGCCGCGCTGGCCACGCTGTGGCTGAGCTGGGACCTGGCGCGGCGCCTGTGGAACCGGCGCATCGCATGGTGGGCTTTGCTGTCACTGGCCAGCTGCCTGCAGTTCGGCCTGATGGCCAAGCGCGCACAGATCGACATGGTGCTGGTCGCGCTTACCACCCTGTCGCTGTGGGCGCTGTTGCGCCACCTGCTGGAACGGCCGAACAGGCGGATGCTGTGGGTGGCCGGCGTTGCCGCCGGCCTGGGCACGGTCACCAAGGGCGTAGGCTTCCTGCCGCTGCTGGTGCTGCTGCCGTGGGCGCTGTGGCGCTGGCAAGGCCACCCGCGGCCCGGCGTTGCACTGCCCCGCGCGCGCTCACTGCTGTGGCTGATACCGGCGTTCCTGCTCGGCACTGCCGTGTGGCTGGGTCCGCTTGGGATCGCGCTGCTCAATGATCCCTCGCCGGAACTGCAGGGCTATGCGCGCGAACTGCTGTTCAAGCAGACCGGCACCCGCTACGCCAATGCCTGGCACCACGTGCAGCCAGCCTGGTACTACCTGCAGGTGATCGCCACGCTGTGGCTGCCCGGCAGCCTGCTGCTGCCTGCGCTGCTGCCTGGCTGGTGGCGGCGCCTGCGCCGCGGCGATGGCCGCTGGTGGCTGCTGCTGGGCTGGGCGCTGCTGGTGCTGCTGTTCTTCACTGCCAGCCCCGGCAAGCGTGAGGTCTACATCTTCCCGATGCTGCCGGCGCTGTGCGTGGCCGCCGCGCCGCTGCTGCCCGGCCTGCTGCGACGCCCCGGTCCGCGCTGGCTGCTGCTGGCCTACGTGCTGGTACTGGGTGCGGCGGCGCTGGGGATCGGCGTGCAACTGCTGGGCGACGGTGCGTGGGCGCACGCACAGCTGGCCAAGCGCGGCATGCCGGAGAACCTGCTGCCGGTACTGGGCGGCTGGCTGCTCGGCTTCGGCATCGTCGTGCTGCTGCTGGCCGCCTGGCTGCGCCAGCGGCGTGCCGGCATGCTTGCCGTGCTGACTGCGGTGCTGCTGTGGAACCTGCACGGCTGGGGCCTGATGCCTGCATTGGGTCCGTACAGTTCTTCGTCGGCCTTGATGCAGCAGGTCGGCGAGCGGATCGGCCCGTCGGCCGAGCTGGGCGCGTTGGCCTGGCGCGAGCAGAACCTGCTGCAGGCCGACCGGCCGGTGACCGACTTCGGGTTCAAGCGCCCGTGGGACGAACAATGGCATGACGCTGGTCCGTGGCTGGCGCAGGCGCCGCACAACCGCTGGCTGCTGGTCCTGGAACAGGCGATCAGTCCCTGCGTGGATCGCGCGCAGGCAGTGATGATCGGCAGTGCCAACCGCAACCGCTGGTGGCTGGTACCCGGCACGGCATGGAATGCGGCCTGCCACGCGGAGCTGTCGAAGGATGCAGCCGTCGGCGTGGACGACGGTGACTGAATCGCAGATGCACGGCGCGGGCGATTAACGCGCGGGGAACATCGCTCCGACCGGTCTCCGACACGCCGCTGACGACCATGGCGCCGGTTTCCCCGCCGGCCCTGCCTGATGCTTCCTGCTTCCCCTGCACTTGTCCCGCTTGCCTCCGATGCCCCCGCGCAGGCGTCCGGGTTCCTGCGCCGCCATCTCGGTTGGCCGCTGCTGGCCGTCCTGGCCACCAGCGCCGTGCTGATGGTCGGCGGGGGTGACCAGTGGCTGGCGGACCAGCTGTACCGCATGGAAGGCCATCACTGGCTCCTGCAGAACGCATGGGCCACCAGCCAGCTGATCCACAAGGGCGGCAAGTGGCTGAGCGCAGCGGCAACGCTGCTGGCCATCGTGCTGTGCTTCCACGCGTGGCGGCACGAACGCGCGGCCGCATGGCGCTGGCCGCTGCTCTATCTGGTGCTTGCCGTCGCGCTCGGCACCGGCGTGGTGTCGCTGCTGAAATCGCTCACCAACATGGACTGCCCGTGGGACCTGGCGCGCTACGGCGGCCTGCGCGACTACGTGGGCCTGTTCGCCACCCGCCCGCACGGCATGCCGCGCGGGGTGTGCTTCCCGGCCGGGCATTCCAGCGCCGGGTTTGCCTGGGTGAGCCTGTACTTCTTCGCGCTTCTGGTGCGCCCCGCCTGGCGCTGGCGAGGCCTTGCCGTGGGGCTGGTCGCCGGCGGCGTGTTCGGTGCCGCGCAGCAGCTGCGTGGCGCACACTTCCTGTCGCATGACCTGTGGACGCTGGCAACCTGCTGGACGGTGTCGCTGCTGTTGTTCCTGCTGGTTCGCCGCATCACCGCCCGCGGAGTACGCGCATGAACACCGTCGCATCGCGCATGCCGCGCCTGACCGCGTTCACCGCCGTGCGTCACTGGCGCCCGACCTGGTCCACGGAAGTCCTGATCGCCCTCACCAGCGTGTTCTTCGCGCTGGCCTGCAATGGCCTGTTCTGGCACAGCGCGATGGCCACCCACCCGGGCAGCCTGCGCTTCGGCCTGTCGCTGCTGTTGCTGCTGGTCGGCGCGCACAGCCTCCTGATGGGGCTGCTGGTGTGGCGCTGGAACGCCAAGGTGATGATCGGCGTGCTGCTGCTGGGCACGGCGATGGCCGCGCATTACATGGGCAGCTACCACATCTACCTGGATGCGGACATGCTGCGCAACGTGCTGGCGACCGACCACAAGGAAAGCCGCGAGCTGATTACTCCCAGCCTCATCGCACCGCTGGTCCTGCTGGCGGCGCTGCCGATGGCGGTGCTGTGGCGCGTACAGCTGCTGCGCCGCAGCTGGGGCAAGGCGCTGCTGTGGCGCGGCGGTTTCCTGCTGCTGTCGGCCGCAGTGGCACTGGGCGGCTCGCTGCTGTCGTTCCAGGAAATGTCGGCGCTGATGCGCAACCAGCGCGAAGTGCGTTACCTGGCCACGCCCGGCAACTACCTGCTGGGCCTGCCCAAGGCGCTGCGCGGCGACAACCCGATCCAGCGCGCGCCGAAACTTCCGATCGGGCTGGATGCAAAGGCAACGCCGCGCGCGGTCGACAGCAAGCCGCGCCTGCTGGTGATCGTGATGGGCGAAACCGCGCGTGCGCAGAACTGGGGCTTGAACGGCTACGCGCGGCAGACCACGCCGCAGCTGGCGCAGACCCGTGCGATCAACTTCCCCGACATGCATTCGTGCGGCACCAGCACCGAGGTGTCGCTGCCCTGCCTGTTCTCGCCGTATGGCCGCCATGACTACGACGAGAAGAAGATCCGCGCGCACCAGTCGCTGCTGCACGTGCTCGACCACGCCGGCATCGGCACGCTGTGGCGCGACAACCAGTCCGGCTGCAAGGGCGTGTGCGAAGGCCTGCCGATGCAGGCGCTGGACGATGCCACCCACCCCACCCTGTGCGCCAACGGCCGCTGCATGGACGAGATCCTGATCGACAACCTGGCCGAACAGGTCCGCGCCAAGCCGGGCGACCGCGTGGTGGTGCTGCACCAGCTGGGCAACCACGGCCCGAGCTACTTCGAGCGCTACCCCACCCGTTTCCGCCGCTTCACGCCGACCTGTGACACCCCGGACCTGGGCAAGTGCAGCCGCGAGCAAATCACCAACAGCTACGACAACGCGCTGCTGTACACCGACCAGCTGCTGGCCCACACCATCGGCACGCTGCAGGGCATGCAGGATTACGACACGGCGATGATCTACCTGTCCGACCATGGCGAATCGCTCGGCGAGAAGGGCCTGTACCTGCACGGGGTGCCGTACGCGATCGCGCCGCAGGAACAGACCCGGGTGCCGATGACGATGTGGTTCTCGCCCGGCTTCGCCGCCAGCCGCGGGCTGGACCTGGCCTGCGTGCGCCGGCGTGCCAGCCAGTACACCGACCATGACAACGTGTTCCCGTCGGTGCTGGGCCTGATGCAGGTGAAGACCGCGCTGTACGAGCGCGACCGCGACCTGTTCGCCGGCTGCGGGCGCTGACGGGACCTGTGGCCCTTGCGGTGCGGCGGCGGCCCCACTAGCCTTCGCCGGTCTGTCACCACCCAAGGATGTCCCCGTGAACCACCGCCCGCTCCTGCTGGCCCTGGCTGTCGGTGCTGCCGCACTGACGCTGGCGGCCTGCCAGAAGGAACCGTCCAAGGCCGATGCACCGGCCGCAGGCACCGCCGCGCCGACCGAAACCGCGGACCAGTTCATCGCCCGCGTCAACGCCGAGTACAAGGCCCTGTACCCGGAAATGACCTCGGCCCAGTGGCTGTCCTCGACCTACATCAATGACGATTCCGAGCGCGTGGCGGCCAAGGCCAACGAGCGCTGGCTGACCATCCTGAATGGCTGGATCGCCCAGGCCGGCACGTACGACGGCCAGCCGATGAGCGAAGACACCAAGCGCCAGATCCACCTGCTCAAGCTGATGACCGCCATGCCGGCGCCGCGCGACCCGGCCAAGCTGGGCGAGCTGACCCGCATCGCCAGCCGCATGGAAGGCGCCTACGGTTCGGGCAAGTACTGCACCGACGAGGCCAACCCGGCCACCTGCCGCCAGCTCGGCGACCTGGAACAGGTGCTGGCGCGCAGCCGCGACTACGACAAGCAGCTGGATGCCTGGCAGGGCTGGCACGCCACCACCAAGCCGATGCGCGCCGATTACCAGCGCTTCGTCGGCCTGGTCAACGAAGGCGCCAAGGAAATGGGCTTCGCCGATGCCGGCCAGATGTGGCGCAGCGGCTACGACATGCCGCCCGAACAGATCGGCCCGGAAACCGACCGCCTGTGGGAACAGGTCAAGCCGATGTACGAGCAGCTGCACTGCTACGCGCGTACCAAGCTGGACGGCACCTATGGCAAGGACAAGGCGGAAACCGAAGGCGGCCTGATCGCCGCGCACCTGCTGGGCAACATGTGGCAGCAGGACTGGTCCAACCTGTGGGACCAGCTCGAGCCGTACCCGGGCGCGGGCAGCCTGGACATCACCGCCGCGCTGGAAAAGCAGTACCAGGCCAACCTGAGCGGTGCGCTGGCCAAGGCCGGCGGCAGCAACGCGAACGTGGAAGCGCTGTACAAGGCGCAGCGTGAAGCCGAACTGCGTACCGCCAAGCAGATGACCGAACGCGCGCAGGACTTCTACGTGTCGCTGGGCATGCCGGCGCTGCCGAAGTCGTACTGGGACAAGACCCAGTTCATCAAGCCGCTGGACCGTGACGTGGTCTGCCACGCCAGCGCGTGGGACATGAACATGGAAGGCGACGTGCGCACCAAGATGTGCATCAAGCCGAACGAAGAAAACTTCACCACCATCTACCACGAGCTGGGCCACATCTATTACGACCTGGCGTACAACCCGCTGCCGCCGCTGTTCCAGGGCGGTGCCAACGATGGCTTCCACGAAGCGATCGGCGACACCATCGTGCTGGCGATGACCCCGCAGTACCTGAACTCGATCGGCCTGGTCGACAAGCCGCAGGAAAGCCGCGAGGCCACCATCAACGCGCAGATGCGCATGGCGCTGAGTGGCGTGTCGTTCCTGCCGTTCGGCCTGATGATCGACCGCTGGCGCTGGGGCGTGTTCGATGGCTCGATCACCCCGGACCAGTACAACAAGGCGTGGTGGGACCTGAAGGCCAAGTACCAGGGCGTGGCCCCGGCCTCGGCGCGTGGCGAGGAGTTCTTCGATCCGGGCGCGAAGTACCACGTGCCGGGCAACACCCCGTACACGCGCTACTTCCTGGCGCGCATCCTGCAGTTCCAGTTCTACAAGGGCCTGTGCGATGCGGCCGGCTACAAGGGCCCGCTGCACCAGTGCAGCTTCTACGGCAACAAGGAAGCAGGCCAGAAGTTCTGGGCGATGCTGAGCAAGGGTGCCAGCCAGCCGTGGCAGGCCACGCTGAAGGAAATCACCGGCGGCGACAAGCTCGATGCCGGCCCGATGATCGAGTACTTCACCCCGGTCAACGAATGGCTCAAGCAGCAGAACCAGGGCCAGATGTGCGGGTGGCAGCCGCCAGTCGCAGCGGCGGCATCACCGAAGGCTCCTTGAATCAAAAAGCCGGCCTACATGGCCGGCTTTTTTTATCGCGAGCGTTGAGGGCCCCGCCGCGACCGGTAGGCCCCTGTGCAAATGTCCCCCGGCGGCAGCCTGCGGCCGCCCCCTCCTCCTTTACTTTGCCAGGGACCTACCGGCCGCGACGGGGCTCGGCTTGCGGTTGGCAGGGAAAAGCGGGAGTCGGGGTGCAACGCCGGTGGATCGAGTGCCGGGCCCCCATACCCTTGGAGGCGAAGTAAAGGAGGAGGTGTCGGCCTCTGGC
>NZ_JASCOP010000138.1:0-10336 GCF_029959395.1 Stenotrophomonas sp. PS02300 | reverse complement strand
GTGCAGGGGCGGCGGGCGCGGGCGGGGCGGCCGGCGGCGGGGCCGCCGCCGTTACCGGTGCAGGCGCCTGCGCGGCCTGGTCCAGGCGCGAGGTCAGGTAGCCCATGCCCACCAGCAGGCCCAGCGTCAGCGAGCCCAGCGCGGCGATCGAGATGCGCCGCACCGCCTCGCGGCGTGCCTCGTGCTTGACCCGGGTTTCCACGTCGCCGGGCAGGTAGGGCTGCAGCATCGGCCACAACAGGCTGCCGTCCAGCACTTCCACGCTCTGCTTGTCGGCGGTCGAACGGCCATCGCGCTCGACCATCCCTTCGGTGATGAGGATGCCACCGCGGGCACCGGCCAGGCGCGCGGCGGCGCCCAGCTCGTTCACCGCCGCCCGGCCGATCCGGTAGGCGCGGCCATGCTTGCACGACACCAGGAACCGCTGGTGCTGGGCGTCCTGCATCAGGAAGTCGCTGCTGGGCTCACGGCTGTCGTCGGCCTCGCCGGTCACGTCCTCCAGGCCGCGCTGCTCGTGCAGGGCGCGCCGGACGATTTCGGAGAAGTCCCGCCAGTGCATGCCGGCCAAGGCGTTGAGTCCCAACCGGGTCTCCTTTCGGCGGCGTTTCACCAGCCAGAAGTAGGCAGCGGCGAGGGACCAGACAACGAGGGCCAGCAGGAGAGCCAGAATCCAGGAGAACATGGGACCTAGAGATGAACACGGAGGTGCGGACGACAGTTTATATGCGCCCGCCCCTGTCTGCGGGATGTCGTTTTGAGATCGCGCCCACAAAAAACCCGCCAATCCTTAGCCGTGAGGGGAGGGAACAAACGGCGCAGAAGCAATTGGCGGGTCGGTTTCGATTGTCAACAAAGTCGTGCTGCTTTGCAACAATCACAGTACGGGGCAGTGTGGTCGGCGCTCAGGGGTCCGAACCGGGCGACTGGTGGGTGCCCGGACGTGGGTCGGCATTGGGAGAGGCGTTGCGGGCCTCGGCACGGTTGAGCCGGGCGGTGAGGGCATCGATCCGCACATTCAGCGCGGCCACGTCCTCGGCCGTGGGGATATGCAGGCGCTTGAGCACGCCCTGGACCCGGTCGTCGAAGGCCTTCTCCACCTTGTCCCAGGTGCCGGCGGCCTTTTCACGCGCCTCGCCGAGGTGCTCTTCCACGTTGTCGCGCCAGCGCGGCGTATCGCCGGCCTGCTCGCGGTTGCGTGCGTCGACGGTTTCGCCTTCCTTGACCAGGTCATCGAAGACGCGGGTGCCTTCTGCCTGGGCGCGTGCGAACACGCCCAGCCCGGCCAGCCAGATCTGCTTGGCCGAACCGGTCAGCTGGCGCGAGAAGCGCTCGGCCTGGTCCTGCAGCGAGGGCTTTTCATCGGGGCTGCGGTCATCGTAGTCGTCGTGTGTGTTCATGGGGCGATCCTGTGAGTGGCCACCCGCCGATCCTACCCAGCGCTGCGATTGTGCGGCGTGATGGCGCGGCCGTGCCGCGCCGGTGGTTCAGCCGAGCTTTTCCTGCAGCACGCGCTGGATCTCGCCTTCGACCATGCCCTTCATCATCGACACCGGGAAACCCAGTTCGGCGGCCACATGCACCTGGCCGGGCAGCAGCTCGATCAAGCCCTTGACCCCGGAGCCGTTGAACTTCAATGCATTGCCCACCCAGCTGGTTTCCAGCGAGAACTTGTCGGTGAGCTTTGCCGCCATCGCTTCGATCGCTTCGCGGGCCGCCTCGGGGGACAGTGCGTGGGCGTGGTGGATATCGATGCTGGACATGCGGGCTCCTGGCGGGCGGTAGCGGGGAATGGGCGTGCATTGTGCACACTTCTATCCTCCCGCACACGCAACCTGCTAGGCTGCGCCGCGTGCAGAACCTGCTTGTTCACTTCACTCATCGCCAACACCCCGACCAGCCGTTGCGGCCGGGGGTACAGCGCATCGTGCGCCACGCCTCGGGCAGCGTCCGCCTCGGCGGTGATGCCGCCGGCACCCTGCTGCTTGCCCAGTTCTGCCTGGACGACCGCGGCCTGTGGCTGCAGGTGGCCACCGGCATGCGCGGCATCCACGTCAATGGTCGCCCGGTGCGGCGCATGGCGCTGCTGCGGCCCGGCGACGCGGTCTACGCCGACGGCGTGGAAATGCTGATCCAGGGCGAGTGCGAAGCCCTCAACCATGCCCCCTCGCGCAGCGATGACGGCGCGGAAGACCAGCGTCTGCTGCGCGGCGTCGGCGGGCAGCACCACGGCCGCAGTTTCACCCTCGACCGCCCGCGGGTGATCGGGCGCGGGGCCGAATCGGACATCGTCATCGACGACCCCGCGTTCGCCGAACAGCACGCACGCCTGGAACGCCACGGCGACCGCCTGCTGCTGCGGGACCTGGGCGCGGGCGAATCGACCCGGGTCAACGGCGTCAGCGTCAGGCACTGCTGGCTGCAGCCCGGCGACCAGCTGGTCTTCGATGCCCAGCATCGGTTCGTGCTGGAAGTGCCGCACGACGGCCGCAAGCGGGTAGTCAGCGATGAGGAGGACGAACTGCTCGACCTGCCATCGCCGGTGGAAGCCCAGGCCAAGCCGAAGCGCGTGAGCCGCTGGCCGTGGCTGCTCGGCAGCGCGCTGCTGCTGGCCGGCCTGATCAGCCTGCTGCTGTGGTTCGGCGCGCGTTGAACGCGTCGCCCGACCAACGGTCGGGCACTACCCCGTGTCGCAGGATCGCCGGTAGCACACGACCGTTGGTCGTGTGGCGGCGCCGATAGATTCAATCGCAACCAATTTCGCCTTGTCCTGCAAGGCCTAAAGGCTGGTGCGCTGCGGCATACTAGGGGTCTTGCCCCATAGGTGTGACATGACGCGCGCGTTCAATTTCAGTGCCGGCCCTGCAACCCTGCCGGAATCGGTCCTGCGCCAGGCGCAGGAAGAGATGTTGGAATGGAACGGCGCTGGCGCCTCCATTGTCGAAATGAGCCACCGCGGCCCGGAGTTCATGGCCGTTGCCGCCCAGGCCGAAGCCGACCTGCGCCGCCTGCTCGGCGTGCCGGACGATTACGCGGTGATGTTCCTGGCCGGCGGGGCGACCACCCAGCAGGCCCTGCTCGCGTTGAACTTCGCCGCCCCCGGGCAGACCGTGGATTACGTGCTTACCGGGCATTGGGGCAAGACCGCGATCAAGCAGGTCAGTCCCTACGTGCGGGTCAACGTGGCCGCCAGCAGCGAAGCCGGTGGTTTCCATGACATCCCGCCGCGCAGCCAGTGGCAGCTGTCCGACGATGCCGCCTACGTGCACATCACCGCCAACGAAACCATCCATGGCGTCGAGTTCCGCAACACCCCGGACGTCGGCAGCGCGCCGCTGTTCGCCGATTTCAGCTCGTCCATCGCCAGCGAACCGCTGGATGTCTCGCGCTATGGCCTGATCTACGCCGGTGCACAGAAGAACCTGGGCCCGGTCGGTGTGTCGGTGGTGATCGTGCGCCGCGACCTGCTCGAGCGCAGCGGCCAGCCGCGCGCGGACATCTTCGACTACCGCTCGCACGTCGCCCGCGATTCCATGCTCAACACGCCGCCCACCTGGAACTGGTACCTGGCCGGGCTGGTGTTCCAGTGGATGCTGGCCGAGGGCGGGGTGGAGGAATTCGCACGCCGCAACGCGGTCAAGTCGACGCTGATCTACGGCGCCATCGATGCCTCCGGCGGCTTCTACCGCAACGAGGTCGTGCCTGCCGCGCGTTCACGCATGAACATTCCGTTCTTCCTGCCCGACGAAACCCTTACCGCCCGTTTCGTGAGCGAGTCGAAGGCCGCCGGACTGCTGGCGCTGAAGGGCCACAAGGCCGTCGGCGGCATCCGCGCCTCGCTGTACAACGCACTGCCGGTGGAAGGCGCGCAGGCGCTGGCCGCCTTCATGCGCGATTTCCAGCAGCGCAACGGTTGACGTTCCCGAATCAGTAACTGGATACCCTGATGGCCACCAAACCCGCCAAGCCCAAGGCACCCGCCGCCAAGCCCACCAAAGCCAAGGCCGACGCCGTACCTGCCGTCGCCGCCCCGGTGCTGTCGGACGTGCGCGCCAAGATCGACCACATCGACCGCAGCATCCAGGCGCTGATCGCCGAGCGCGCCCAGTTCGCCCACCAGGTCGGCAAGGCCAAGGGCAAGCTTGCCGCAGCCGTGGATTACTACCGCCCCGAACGCGAAGCCCAGGTGCTGCGCATGGTGGTGGACCGCAACGAAGGCCCGCTCAGCGATGAAGTGCTGGTGCATGTGTTCCGCGAAATCATGTCGGCCTGCCTGGCCCAGCAGGAGCCGCTGAAGATCGGTTACCTCGGTCCGGAAGGTACCTTCAGCCAGCAGGCCGTGCTCAAGCACTTCGGCCGCTCGGCGCTGGGCCTGCCGCTGGCCAGCATTGAAGAAGTGTTCCAGGAAGTGGAAGCGGGCAATGCCGATTTCGGCGTGGTGCCGGTGGAAAACTCGGGGCAGGGCACCATCCAGATCACCCTGGACATGTTCCTCACCTCCAACCTGAAGATCTGCGGCGAAGTCGAACTGCGCGTGCAGCAGTACCTGATGTCGCGCAGCGGCCGGCTGGAAGATGTCGAGCGCGTGTACGGCCACCCGCAGTCGTTCATGCAGACCTCCTCGTGGCTGCGCGCCAACCTGCCCAAGGCCGAAAAGGTGCCGGTGTCGAGCAACGCCGAAGGCGCGCGCCGCGCACGCAATGCCGATGACGCCGCCGCCATCGGTGGCGAAAGTGCAGGGCACGTGTACGGCCTGAAGAAGGTCGTGACCAAGCCGATCCAGAACGACGCCGACAACACCACCCGCTTCCTGGTGGTGGGCCGCCAGTTCTTCCCGACCTCCGGCCACGACCGCACCTCGGTGCTGGTGTTCATCCACGACAAGCCCGGTGCGCTGTTCGACGTGCTCAGCCCGTTCGCGCGGCACGGCATCAGCATGAACCGCATCGAATCGCGCCCGTCGCACAACGCCAAGTGGGAGTACGGCTTCTTCATCGACCTGGCCGGCCACATCGACGATGCGGCCATGCAGGCCGCGTTGGCCGAACTCAAGGCGCACTCGGCGCAGATCAAGGTGCTTGGCTCCTATCCGGTGGCCGTGCCCTGAGTCCCCGGCGCCGCTGCCCCGCGCGCGGCGCCGCTTTCCGTCATTCCGCACCATCGCTGCCCTGGCGGGCGGCTTTCTACAGGATTCATCGATGACCGCTTCCGCTTCCTGGACCGCCCGCAAGGGCCAGCCCCTGCAGGGCAGCCTGACCATTCCCGGCGACAAGTCGGTCTCGCACCGTGCGGTGATGTTCGCTGCACTGGCCGATGGCGTTTCGCACATCGATGGCTTCCTGGAAGGCGAAGACACCCGCGCCACCGCCGCGATCTTCTCGCAGATGGGCGTGCGCATTGAAACCCCGTCGCCGTCGCAGCGCATCGTCCACGGCGTGGGCGTGGATGGCCTGCAGGCACCGGCCGGCCCGTTGGATTGCGGCAACGCGGGCACCGGCATGCGCCTGCTGGCCGGCCTGCTCGCCGCGCAGCCATTCGATTCGGTGATGGTGGGTGACGAATCGCTGTCGCGCCGTCCGATGCGCCGGGTGACCGGCCCGTTGGCGCAGATGGGCGCGAAGATCGACACCGAAGCCGACGGCACCCCGCCGCTGCGCGTGCACGGCGGCCAGCGGCTGCACGGCATCGACTTTGCCTCGCCGGTGGCCAGCGCGCAGGTCAAATCGGCCGTGCTGCTGGCCGGCCTGTATGCGCAGGGCGACACCGCCGTGACCGAACCGCACCCGACCCGTGACTACAGCGAGCGCATGCTGCGCGCGTTCGGCGTGGACATCGAGTTTTCGCCCGGCAAGGCCCGACTGCGCGGTGGCCAGCGCCTGCGCGCCACCGACATCGCGGTGCCGGCCGACTTCTCCTCGGCCGCGTTCTTCCTGGTGGCGGCCAGCATCATTCCCGGTTCGGCGCTCACCCTGCGCCAGGTCGGCCTCAACCCACGCCGCACCGGCCTGCTGGCCGCGCTGCGCCTGATGGGGGCCGACATCCGCGAAGAGAACCATGCAGAGCAGGGCGGGGAAGCCGTAGCCGACCTGGTGGTCCGCCATGCACCGCTGCACGGTGCCGAGATTCCCGAAGCGCTGGTGCCGGACATGATCGACGAGTTCCCGGCGCTGTTCGTCGCGGCGGCCGCCGCGCAGGGCAACACGGTGGTGCGTGGCGCCGCCGAACTGCGGGTCAAGGAATCCGACCGCCTCGCGGCCATGGCCACCGGCCTGCGCAGCCTCGGCGTGCAGGTGGATGAAACCGAAGACGGCGCAACCATCCACGGCGGCCATGAACTGGGCAGCGGCACCATCGAAAGCCACGGCGACCATCGCATTGCCATGGCCTTTGCCATCGCCGGCCAGCTCAGCAGCGGCGAAGTGCGCATCAACGACATCGCCAACGTCGCCACCTCGTTCCCCAACTTCGACGGCATCGCCCGCAACGCCGGCTTCAACCTGGCCTGATCAGCGCGTGTAGAGCCACGCCCTGCGTGGCTGCTCTGCGCGCAAAAAAAGGAGCCGACCAGATGGTCGGCTCCCGGCTCCCCCGCCGCTTTACAGATGCGGGTTACCGCTGCTCGGTACGGAAATCCACCGGCACGCGAACAACACTAGCTACGGCGCGGCCGTTGTGCATCGCGGGCTCGAACTTCCAGTCACGCACGGTGCTCAGCACCGCACGATCCAAGTCGCGGTCGCGACCACCGCTGCGCTGCACGATGTTGGCGTCGGTCACCTGGCCACGCGGATCCACGTTCAGGCTGGCAATAACGCTGCCTTCCACGCCACTACGCAGCGCGGTACGCGGATACACCGGCTTGGCGTTGCTGCTCAGCGGGCGCGCATCGCGATCACGGACGGCTGTCGGTGCGGAACGGCGCTGCGTGGTGGCAGGCGCAGCCTCACGGTTGGCCGGGGCGGGCATCGTTGCAACCGGGGTTTCGGTGGCCGGCAGCATGCGTTCGCCGATCGGCGCGCTGGCGCCCTCATCGGGATTGGCATAGCGCAACCACACCAGCGCGGCCGCGAACATCGCGACAATCAGCGCGATCCACAGCAGCGGGGAGGTACGACGACGGCCCGGCTCGTCAATGATGTCGCGCTGCTGCTGCGGCGACGTAGGCATCTCGCGTGCATGGGTAACACTCATGGCGGACTCCTGGTGTCGAGTTGACGATGCCAGTCTTGCCTGAGCCGGGTTGCAGGTGTGTCACTGATGCGTCAACGCCGTGACTGCATTCCCGTCGAGGTTCAGCATGGTGAGCCGAACCTTTACGCGGACCTCGCGCGCTGTTTACTGCGCTTTAAAGTCAAACGGCACTTCGATGCTGCCCGGCACCGCAACGCCGTTGCTCTGCGCCGGCTGGAAGCGCCAACGACGCACGGCATCGCTGGCGGCGCGGTCCAGGTCACGCGAACCGCTGCGCTGGATGATGGTGACGTTCATCGGGTAGCCGGTCGCGTCCACATCCACGCGCACCACCACGCTGCCTTCCACGCCATTGCGCAGGGCGGCAGGCGGGTAGGTCGGCGGCGGCGACTGGTCGGCAATCGGCTGCGGGCGGTCGCCGGCGGCCATCGCCACGGGGGCGGTCTCCGGCGCGGCAGCGGCCGGGGCGGCCGGCGCGGGCGGCGGAGCGGTTTCCACCAGCTGCGGCTTTTCGTCTTCCACCGGCAGCGGCTTGGCGTCGGGCATGTCGCTCGACCCGGCTGCGGCAGGAAGGGGTTCGGGCAGCGGCTCGACCTGGGCCACTTCCTGCGGGGTCTGCGCGGGGCCGGCCTTGTAGAAGTCGTTGTTGCGGTTGCCCAGCCACACCGCCAGGAACAGCAGCACGCCGACGCCAAAGGCGATCCCGGCGATCATGAGGCTGCGGCGGGGCAGCTGGAAGGTGATGTTCTTGCCAGACGAGGAACGGGAAGCGGACATGAGCCATACCATGATGAACCCCCCGATTCTGCCACGCCGGGAATGAACCGGGCGGCAGAAAAGCCGATTACAGGCGATAATCCCCCTCCAGACCTGACCCTACTGTCCAAACGCCATGCTCGATCCAGCCCTGCTCCGCCAACAGCCCGCCGAACTTGCCGAACGCCTGCGCTCCTCGCGCGGTTTCGAGCTGGACGTCTCTGGGCTGGAGTCGCTGGAAGCCGACCGCAAGCGCATCCAGATCCGCACCCAGGAGCTGCAGAGCCTGCGCAACAGCCGTTCCAAGGCCATCGGCCAGGCCAAGGCAAAGGGCGAAGACGTCTCGGCGATCATGGCCGAAGTGGCCGCCTTCGCCGACGAGCTGAAGGCCTCGGAAGTGACCCTGGACGAGCTGCGCGAGAAGATCGAAGCCATCGCGATGGGCATCCCCAACGTACCGGCCGACGAGGTTCCGTACGGCAAGGACGAATCGGAGAACGTCGAGCAGAAGCGCTGGGGCACCCCGCGCAGCTTCGATTTCCCGGTGCTGGACCATGTCGAACTGGGCGCCCGCAACCAGGGCCTGGACGGCGAAGCCGGTGCCAAGCTGTCCGGTTCGCGCTTCACCGTGCTGCGCGGCCCGGTCGCGCGCCTGCACCGCGCCCTGGCCCAGTTCATGCTCGACCTGCACACCGGCGAGCACGGGTATGAGGAAACCAACGTACCGGTGCTGGTGAACCCGGAATCGCTGCGCGGCACCAGCCAGCTGCCCAAGTTCGAAGACGACCTGTTCAAGACCGCCGTCGGTGAGTCCACCCGTTACCTGATCCCGACCTCGGAAGTGTCGCTGACGAATATTGTTCGCGATGAGATCATCGACGCCGAGCGCCTGCCGCTGAGCATGACCGCCCATTCGCTGTGCTTCCGCGCCGAAGCCGGCAGCGGCGGCCGCGACGTGCGCGGCATGATCCGCCAGCACCAGTTCGAGAAGGTCGAACTGGTCACCGTGTGCGCCCCGGCCGACAGTGAATCGGAGCACCAGCGCATGACCCGCTGCGCCGAAGTCGTGCTGGAAAAACTGGGCCTGCCGTATCGGAAGGTGCTGCTGTGCACCGGCGACATGGGCTTCTCGGCGGTGAAGACCTACGACCTTGAAGTGTGGCTGCCTTCGCAGGACACCTACCGCGAAATTTCGTCGTGCTCCAACTGCGGCGATTTCCAGGCACGCCGCATGCAGGCGCGCTGGCGCAACCCGGAAACCGGCAAGCCGGAACTGGTCCACACCCTCAACGGCTCGGGCGTGGCCGTGGGCCGCGCGATGATCGCGGTGATGGAGAACTACCAGAACGCCGATGGCAGCATTACCGTCCCGGACGCCTTGAAGCCCTACATGGGCGGACTCGAAAAGATCGCGTAACCAAAAGACCCGCCGAAAGGCGGGTTTTTTGTATGGCGTGGCTGCTTCAAATAAGAAACGGCCCCGCAATGCGGGGCCGCAGGGTGGGCCGGAAGGGGGAGGGGAACTCCGGCCCGGGCAGGGCGTCCGACGAGGACTCAACGCCTGCCCTGGAACACTCAGGCTTCGGCCAGCTCTTCAAACTCGGCTGCCGGCAGGCTGGCCAGCGCGGCGGCAATCGCCTCTTCGCGATGCGTCGGCGAATAGGCAATGCCTTCGGCACGCACGAATTCCACGTTGGTGATGCCCATGAAGGCGAACACCTGGCGCAGGAAGGGCTCCTGGAAGTCGGCCGGCGAATCGGTATAGATGCCGCCACGCGAGCTCGCAATGATCACGCGCTTGCCACCGGCCAGGCCCACCGGGCCATTCTCGGTGTACTTGAACGTGCGCCCGGCCACCGCCACGCGGTCGATCCAGGCCTTCAGGGTCGACGGAATGCTGAAGTTGTACATCGGCGCGCCGATCACAATCACGTCGGCCGCAAGGAACTGCTGCATCACGGCCTCGGCATCGGTCGCTTCAGCGGCGTCCACCTGGGCCAGCGAACCACTACTCAAATGGGGAATGGGATTACGATCGAGATCGCGGTAGGTTACATCGAGGTTCTCAACGGTCTCATTGAACCGTGCGACCACGGCTGCGGACAGCTGGCGGGAAACCGAGTTGTCGCCCAGCACGCTGGCATCAATGTGAAGAAGCTTCATGGCAATCACCTGTATCCGGGGAAGGGCGGTCAAGGCGCCGCCGACGGAAAGCAGGTTAGGTTGTTGCGTCGCTGGGATAAAGGTGGTTGAATACCACGTATTGTTCTATATCTGGAACTTCGGTATGCACGACCTCAACGACCTTTACTACTTTGCCATGGTGGTGGACCACGGCGGCTTCGCCGCCGCCGCACGCGCCGTGGGGCTCCCCAAATCCCGTCTGAGCCGC
>NZ_JASCOP010000137.1:0-10645 GCF_029959395.1 Stenotrophomonas sp. PS02300 | reverse complement strand
TGCGCGCCCGGCCGGTGGTGGTCGGCGCGATGGCGGTGGTGCCCGGCCGGGCGGTCGTGGCCCGGCCCCCGGCCCGCGCCCGGGCAGCAGTGCGCCGCCGGCCAACAATGCCCTGGCCGACGCCTTCGCGCGGGCCAAGCGCGGCGGCTGAGGCCCGCCCTGCGTGGGCGTGACGAGGGCTTGATCCCGTTTCCCGTTGAATGCCGGTACGCTAGGCGGGGAGCGGGAGGCCAGATGACAGATCAGCGGGCGGGGCAATGCGGTCCAGGCCAGTGCGAAGGCGCCACCCGTGGCGCCTTCGGGGTGGCCGCATGAAACCCATGCCGCCTCCGACCGATGCACTGCAGGAGGCGTCCGAACAGCGGCGCCGCCTGGAAATGATCATCGACGGCACCGCGATGGGCACCTGGGAGTGGAACTGCCAGACCGGTGCCATGCGGGTCAACGAGCGCTGGGCGCAGATCGTCGGCTACACCCGCGACGAACTGGCGCCCATCACGCCGGAGACCTTCTTCCGGCTGGTCCACCCCGATGACCTGGCCCAATCCAACGCGCTGCTGCGCGAGCATCTGGAAGGACGCTCCCCGCATTACGACAGCCTGTGCCGGATGCGCCACAAGGAAGGGCGGTGGATCTGGGTGCAGGACCGCGGGCGCGTCTACGAATGGGATGCGCACGGCCAGCCGCTGTGGATGGCGGGCGCGCATGCCGATGTCAGCGACCTGCAGAACGCGCTCGAAGATGCGGCGGACATGCGCCAGCGCCTGCAGGCCGTGGTCGATGCCTCCGATGAGGTGGCGGTGATCGCCACCGATCCCGACGGCGTGGTCAACCTGTTCAACAGCGGCGCGCAGAAGCTGCTGGGCTACCACCCGGACGAGGTGATCGGGCGGGTCAACCCGGGCCTGTTCCATGAAGTGCACGAGATGGAGGACTACCTGCGCCCGCTGGCCGATGCCGATGGCCGGGTGCCGACCATCTTCGAGGCGCTGACCACGCGCGCCGCGCACGGGACCTGGTCGCACCAGTGGACCTTCGTGCGCAAGGATGGCGAACACCGCCAGGTGCGGCTGTCGATCAGCCCGCTCGACTCGGGCAACGGCCAGCGCCTGGGCTACGTGGGCATGGCGGTGGACATCACCCCGCTGCTGGAAATGCGCGAGCAGGCGTACGTGGCCGCGGAGAAATTCGCCGGTGCGTTTTCGTCTGCGGCGCTGGGCATGGCGCTGGTCTCGCTGGAAGGGCGCTGGCTGGACGTCAATGACGCGCTGTGCGGCATCCTGGGCTACACCCGCGCCGAACTGCTGGAGATCGACTTCCAGACCCTGACCCATCCCGACGACCTGCATACCGACCTGACGCTGGTGGGCGACCTGCTGGCTGGTCGCCGCGACCACTACCACATGGACAAGCGTTACCTGGGCAAGGGCGGCAACGTGGTGTGGGGCCGGCTGTCGGTATCGCTGGTGCGTGCGCCACACGGCGAGCCGCTGCATTTCGTCTCGCAGATCCAGGACGTCACCGCGCAGCGTTTCAGTGGCCAGCAGCTGCGCGAATCGGAGCAGCGCACCCGGGTGACCCTCGATGCGGTGGCCGACATGGTGCTCACCCTCGACCTGGAAGGGCACATCCAGTACGCCAATGCGGCGGCCACGCGCGCGCTGGCGGGCGAGGGGGCCGCGCCGGTCACCGGCAGCCAGGTCCAGGACGTGATGGAACTGACCACCGAGTACGCGCCGCGCTCGCCGCTGGACCTGGCCGTGCTGCTGGATGCGGAGAGCAATGCGGTGGACCTGCATTCGGACCTGTTGTTGTCAGTGGGCGCCCAGCTGCTGCCGGTGGACCTCACCCGGGCCTGGCTGCAGGGCGGGGACGGGCAGGTCAGTGGCGCGGTGTGGGTGATTCGTGACGTCACCCAGCAGCGTGCCCGCCAGCGCGAAGCGCGGCATCTGGCCGAGGTGGACCCGCTGACCGAGCTGAGCAACCGGCGCGGCTTCGAAGCGCACCTGCAGGAGGCCATCACCCGGGTGGCCCGGACCGGGCAGTCGGCCTCGCTGATGTTCATCGACCTGGACAACTTCAAGCCGATCAACGACAGCCACGGCCACCTGGCCGGGGACGCCATGCTGTGGGCCGTTGCCACGGTGCTCCGGCATGGCGTGCGCGATTCGGACATCGTGGCGCGCCTGGGTGGCGACGAATTCGCGGTGATCCTGGCCGGTTGTTCGCTCCGCCGCGCGCGACGCATTGCCAGTGACCTGCTCGAAGCGGTGCGCAACCTGAGCGTGCCGTGGGGCGTGGAGCGCCTGGTCGTCGGCACCAGCATCGGCATCGCCGCGATCGGCGGCCACATGAGCGTGGATGCGGCCGTGGCCGCGGCCGATGCGCAGTGCTACCGGGCCAAGGCGCTGGGCAAGAACAACGTGCAGGTGGAAGCGCCCGTGCATGGCGGGCCGGATCCGCTGGATGTGGATGGCGACATCGACCTGGACAGCAGTGAGGGCGGACCGGGCTGAACCGGTCAGTATTTTCCCGGCCCGCAGCGGCCTGGTTTTCTCAAGCGCAGCCACATGCGGCCGATACCCTGATCCCGGCAGCGGTAAACGCATTATCTGGCGATATATACATACGCCAATGAATGGAATGTGGGCGGGCCCCGGCAACAAAAGCGGGACGCGCTTTGCATTATTACGGGAGTATCCGGTGCAGGCGCCGTGCGATGGAGTGTCGGACAGTCCCCACCGTCCAGACACCCCATCGCGAGGCGGGCTAATTCTTACTGTCGCGGTTTCCATGCCGCTACGTAAAGTTAGCCAAATTCGCCGGATTCGTGCATGACCAATTGCCGTTCACGCTCCCTGTTCATGTGAAGTAGAGTGGGCCAGTCGGTTCACTCAATATATTCAGATTATGCCTTTGCTGATTTACCCGGACTTTGAGGCGTATTCCAATTCCATCAACGGAATCGACGGCGAAATGCGCATTGCCGGTCGTGGCGACGGCGCCTGGTCGCTGAATATGCTCGACCTTGATGGCGTGATTCTGATGCATGGCCTGGATGGTGCCCCGGTGCTGTATCGCGGCGCGCCGCACGCGGGGCGGTTCGGCGTCTATCTGTCCCTGCCGGGCAGCCAGACCACGCTGGATGGGCAGCGGGTCGGCGAGGACGGCTTCACCTGGCTGGCGCCGCAGGTGGAGGTGCATGGTTTCAGCCAGGTGCCGGCGCGGTTCCTGGCAATCGACTTCGCCGAGCACGTCCTGATGGAACAGGTCGCGCAGGTCGATGGACTGGAGCCGTCCTGGCTGTACCGCACGGGCAACATCACCGCCACCGCGCCGATGGTGGAGCGGATCGGGGCGTTGATCCAGCGGGCATTCGACGTGCATGAAGGCAGCCCTGACGCGTTCGCGCAGCCGGGCGCGCGCGGGTCCTTCGTCAACCAGCTGGCGGCTGCGGTGCTGCAGTGCCACCTGCTGGCGGGGCATGGGCAGGCACCGGCCAGGCGCGGGCGCCCGCCGCTGTCGCGCCGGGAGATCGTGCGGCGCGGCATTGCGCATATCCAGCGCAGCCTGCGCGGGGAGGCGGCGTTCGCGGACATTCCGTTCGCAGTGGGCGCCTCGCAGCGCTCGCTCAACCGGGCGTTCGACGACCTGTTCGGGATGGCGCCGCACCAGTTCTATCTGGTCGAGCGCCTGCATGCGATCCGCGGTGCGCTGCGCTCGGCCACCCCGGGCGACACCGTGACGGGGATCTGCTCGCGCTTTGGTGTGTGGGACCTGGGCCGGATGGCCGCGCAGTACGCGCGGATGTTCGATGTGCAGCCGGCACAGGAGTTGTCCCGGGCACTGGCTGGAAAACCGGCTGCCGCCCTGGCGGGTACCGGGCGGCGGCGTTGACGCACCACCGCCCTAAAGTTTCTCCTGCGCAGACCGCTACAAGGAGGGCAGACGGAAACGATCTGCCCCACGGAAGGGACGTCATCCCCATGACGGTCTTCGTGAGTCCCCAAGCGTCCTGCGTACTACATCGGGCATAGGGCCCGGCGTAGCCCATTGAGCTTGTTGGAACCGAGGAAACAACGATGTCCATCGCAGCCATACAGCCGCCGGCGTCCGCTCGCCCTGGCGCATCCGCACCGTCCTTCCTGCGCTCGCTGGGTGCGCTGGCGTTCTCGCCGCGTGCCACGCAGCAGGCGGCCGTGGCCCTTGCCCAGCGCAACGCCGCGCTGGAAGCCCAGGTGGCCGCGCTGCACCGCGTGCAGGCGGTGATCGAATTCGACCTCGAGGGCACCATCCTCGAGGCCAATGCAAACTTCCTGCAGACCCTGGGCTATACGCTGGAGGAAATCCGCGGACGCCACCATTCCATGTTTGTCGATCCCGAGCATGTGCGCAGCACGACCTACCGCGACTTCTGGGCGCGCCTGGGCAAGGGCGAGTTCGATGCGGGCCAGTACCGGCGCATCGGCAAGGGCGGGCGCGAGGTCTGGATCCAGGCCTCCTACAACCCGGTGTTCGACAGCAGCGGCAAGCCCTTCAAGGTGGTCAAGTTCGCCACCGACATCACCGCCCAGCAGATGCAGGCGGCCGATTTCGCCGGGCAGCTGGCCGCCATCAATACGTCGCAGGCGGTGATCGAATTCGGCCTGGACGGTCGCATCCTGTCGGCCAATGAGAACTTCCTGGCGGCGACGGGCTATACGCTGGACGAGATCCGCGGGCAGCATCATTCGATGTTCGCCGAGCCGGACTACGCCCGCAGCGATGCGTATCGCCAGTTCTGGCAGAAACTCGGCCGTGGCGAGTACGACGCTGGCCAGTACCGGCGGCTGGGCAAGGGCGGGCGCGAGATCTGGATCCAGGCGTCCTATAACCCGATCTTCGACATGAACGGCCGGCCGTTCAAGGTGGTCAAGTACGCCACCGACGTCACCGCGCAGGTGCGCGATGCACAGGCGTTGGCCAGTGCCGTTGCGCAGACCCGCGAAGTGGTTTCCGCCGCGCAGGCAGGCGACCTGAGCAGGCGCATCGATGCGGGCGACGCGACCGGCGCCATCGCCGAACTGTGCGAGGGCGTCAATGCGATGGTGGCCACCATGGGCAGCATGATCGGCCAGATCCGCGTGGCGGCCGACGCCGTAGCGCTGGGCGCCAGTGAGATCGCCGTAGGCAATACGGATCTGTCCCAGCGCACCGAGCAGCAGGCGGCTTCGCTGGAGGAAACGGCGGTGTCGCTGCAGGGCTTGACCAGTACGGTGCGGCAGAGCGCGGACAATGCCCGCCAGGCCAGCCAGCTCGCCGGCGGTGCGGTGGACGTGGCGGCGCAGGGCGGCAAGGTGGTCAGCGACGTGGTGGCTACCATGGCGCTGATCAATACATCGTCGCGCCGCATCGTCGACATCATCAGCGTGATCGACGGCATCGCCTTCCAGACCAACATCCTGGCCCTGAACGCGGCCGTGGAAGCGGCGCGCGCCGGCGAACATGGGCGCGGCTTTGCGGTGGTGGCCGGCGAGATCCGTTCGCTGTCGCAGCGTTCGGCGAGCGCCGCCAAGGAGATCAAGCAGTTGATCGACGATTCGGTGGACCGCGTCGGCACGGGCACCGCCCAGGTCGAGAGCGCGGGGCGCACCATGGAAGAAATCGTGGAGAGCGTGAAGCGGGTGGATGACCTGATCGCGCGGATCAGCACCGGTGCGCAGCAGCAGAGCGAGAGCATCGTGCAGATCAACCAGGCGGTGGAGCACATCGACCAGAGCCCGCAGCAGAATGCCGCGCTGGTGGAAGAGGCATCGGCCGCCGCGCGCAGCATGGAAGAGCAGGCCACCCAGCTGCTGCAGACGGTGGCGGCGTTCCGGGTCGACGGGGCGGTGGCGCAGGTGCTGCGCCAGGCGGCGCAGTCGGGCGCCCCGGGTGGGCCGGCCGTGCTGCGGCTGGTCTGAGCGCGCCCCAAAGCAAAAGGCCAGATCTTTCGATCTGGCCTTTTGGATTCCATGGTGCCGAAGGTGGGAGGCAGTACGGCGAAGTGAGAGAACTCCTAATATATTGATAAATAAGTTGAGCGGTGCGGGTGGCTCAGTTGGTGGGGCGGAGGTGGCTCAGTCTGGAATGAATATAAGCTGGCCGAGAAGGTTTCAAGTTGACAAGGTTTACGCCCCGGCGCGGTTCACGCCAGCCATGCCCTATGAACATCGGAGTCACTTGACTATTGCTTGTCTGCTGCGCGGCCGCCCTGCAGCCGTAGCGCCGCCTCATCCAGAATGACACGAAGCCGCTTAAGCACGCGCTCATCAAAGGAAAGTGGGTTGCCGCTGTGAAAGTCCGCTCGGTATCGGTGGCGCAAAAAGACAGATTGAGGCGGAAGGACGCGAAGGGTTTGCAGCGCGTAACGTCCGGCGTCGGCCGTCGATACCCGTAGAAATTAATACCTAATCCATCGGTTGACCTTAGGAATCAACCGGTTGCTGTGGTGGAGGAGTGCAGGTGACGCGTGCGGTCTGTCGGCAGGCCGATGGAGCGCTTGGGTCTACTGGAGGGTCAACCGCCCGGCCCTAGTAGTCATATACCCCAACGAAAATCTCCGGCAAACTTTGAACTATGACGAAACTCCCTGCCGCCCTCGTGGCCGTTCTGCTCTTCCCTGGCGCGAGTGCGTATGCAGAAGGTCCCGGGATGACGTCAATCGCCCGGCCGTACTTTGAGTGTGTTCAGCAGGGCGCCGTCCGATACGCGAAGAAGGCGGAGGATGTTAACGCGGTGATTCAGGCGGCAGAGGCTTCCTGCCAAGAACAACGGGACGACCTCCTTGCTGCGATTGTGGCGGACATCATCATAAGTGGTGCGCCTGGTAACGCTGAACAGGTGGGCCAACGCACGCTGCTGTACTTGGAGTCGAGATGGCGACCCGCTGTTGTCAAGTCAATCCTCGACGCTCGCTGACCTCAGTTCCTCGTGTCAGGAACCGAGGCTTGGCCTACGCGTCCCTTGGTTACGCACCAATCGCTATGGACGGATTCATTGGACGATGTCTGCGAGCATCCGGATCATATGGCTGCGCTGACAGCGTAATGATCCGCCGAGAGGCTCAGGCGACCATCGAAGGCAAGCCAGCACGGGGCGACGTAAGCCTCTAGCTGATGCGGGTATAGCGCTGGCGAAATTCGGACGGGCGGAATGGAATGAGGGCAGGGCGTGGGTCGAAGATGACGAAAACCCGACGCTGAAAAGCTGATCAAGATGGGTGCCCGCGCTGCAGGCCCGGGAACAGGTATTCCAAGCAACCAGATGCTGACCGCTGGGGAGTACCTTTACGACGTCGGCACGGGTCACTACACCGCAGCCAACCCGGCCGAAGCCCGCCTACCTGATGTACCGCCGGTCGAAGGACGAACAGTAGTAGTTACCTGCGTTTCGCTTCGGCGATGGCCTCTTCCTGAGCCTGCCGGATGCGATCAATGTCGTTGTTCGCATTCTCCAAATACTCCTTCACGCAACGAATGTACCGGTCCATGTCGCTGCGGTAGTTTTCGCGGTCCATAGCCGAATCGCTGTAGGGAGGGTAAGGCTTGCGACAGGTGGGGTCTGGGTATCCGGAGAATCCCAGGTTCGACCCGCCGTAAACCGAAGCGCCTGCAGTGCCAGTAACGGCGAGCAGCGCAATTGCCATCCGCAATTTCATAAGTCCCCTGTTTAGTTGAACACCCGCCGCGATTCTAAGCCCAGTCCCGCCAATGCGGGGCTACTTTTTTCTGCAGCCACCGAATTCACGACCATCACCACCAACGACCGCCGAACGAATTGCAGGGGCAATGGGGTCGCAAGCGAGTTTCCTGGACCACGCTGCTTCAGCCCGCTGCACGTCTCCGTGCTCGTGGGAAACGGGAGTGACCCTACGGAAGTTCCCCGTCTCCGTGCGCGGTGAAGGGGGGGCAGCAGCGCCCGCAGCACGATCATCAAGTTCAATACGCCGCCGGCGGACGGGCGGAAGAATCTAAGCTTGCGCACGGTCCCGTTTGAGCAGCCGACCGACATCACCAATCAAGGGTCCTGCCTGCCGGAGCTCCATGAGGATTAGTTCGACTACCGCGCAATGCAGGTGCAGCAGCTGGACGCCCCGCAGCTGTTGACGATCCGATTCCCCGAGACGTACCCCGGGGATCTGCCGGACCTAATCATGCAAGCGCCGGAGGCTGGTAAAGGCATCGGCTGGAACGCAGATCGGTCGGGTATGCCGGGGGAGACAATCAACCAAAGGGAGAAGAGCAGGAGCGGGCGGGACCTAAGGTGGAGCGTAGGTGGACCGTCAGCGATGCCCATACACATGATCGACCAAGACAAGCCCGTCAATGCGGCCGGTGCTTGGAGGGGGGGGGGCAGGTGCACAGGGAGGAGGTCAGCTCAAGGTCCCCCGGGCGGGCAGCGCCACGGAGTCCTGAGGATCGCTCAAGAGACAACTACAGAGGTTGCCTTCGATAGAAGCGGGTAAAAACGCCGGAGAGCCATGTAGCAGTAAGCCTGACTGCGAATGAAACTAACGCTGCAGCGGTAGGCGCGGGTGCCCCATAGGTGGACCTCAGGTAGGCATCAGGACACGCCTAAAGTCACAGCAACCCTCACGGACAGGGACTGCTTTCAATAGAAGCGAGTAAAAACGCCGAAGATCCGTAAAGCAGTTGGGCTGACCCCAAAAAAACTAACGCTCTGGAGCCGCCAGCGCCGCCGCCTTCTTCCTCGCCGCGTACTTCTTGACGCGGGCTGCGGTTAGCTTCTTCGCCCTTGCCTTCTTCCGGGCCGCGTCCGTCTCAGCGTTGCGCTCACCCTTCAATGCGTAGCGCACCTCCGTGTGAATAGCCTTCAGGTCGTCAGTAGATGGCCCCCGGCTCGGGGTGTCGGTCTTGTCTTGGACTACCCCCGCCTGCTTGGGTTCCTCGGTGATGTATCGCTCTGGGTGTTCACGGAACTCCCAATCCAGATGCTCACTCATCGGGCGCGGGACGGGAAGCGACGGCATCTTCATCGACGGAGTAACCCGCAATGCGGTCACCCGTTTGGCACCCTTGCAGTCTTTATTCTCCTTGGTGTGCCACTCAAGCGCTGCACCCTCAGCGCCCTCGGCAAGCTCGCGGAACACGCAGGCCGTCTTCTTCCGCTGCAGTTTCGCTGACGCCACCTGCTCATCAATGGCCTTACGAAGGTACTCACCCTTGCGCCCGTTCTTTCGTCGACCTGAAGCAATCTCATACGCCTCCTGCATGCGTACGGCATGCTTCGCTTCAGCGCGCTGTGCGGCTACCGGGCGCGACTGCATCAGGCGGTCAGCTAGCTCGGCCCATCCGGTGACTTGAAGGGGCGAGGGGAGGGCGTGAGGGTCTTCAGCCGGGCCGGTAGTGATAACTTGAATTCGGCGCTCAGAGAGTGGCGCCGGTCGCTTGAGGTGGACTGAGGGAGGTGCCGGTGGTGCTTGGGAGGACATTTGCTTGGCTTCCGAATAACCTTATTAACAAGTACACCAATGAGGCCATACCCTAGCGGGGGTACGATTTAGGGCGGAACTTCGGCTAACGCGCGTAACTTCTGCCTAGGGTGTGTATGAATTGAACGTCTGGGAAAGTGTAGGCATCATGCCGATAGTGCAGGCGCCCCCCCTCAGGTCCAGCGGCGGTGGAAGTCAGTGCCCTCAGACGACTTCCTCCCGCAGCTTACGGGCCTCCTCCTGCGCTACGGACGTGCCAACGCCGCACTCGCGCGCCGCTTTGAGCTGGCCCATGCCGCCTCTCAGAAGCTCCCTTAGGCGCTCTCGGGTGGCCTCAGGTACAGATGGACGCCCCACGTGTTTACCCTGTGACCGGGCGCGGCTCATTCCAGCCTTGACGCGCTCCTGAATCATCGCGCGCTCGAACTCAGCGAACACACCCATCATTTGGAACATTGCCTTTCCGGCAGGTGTGCGGGTGTCTACGGCCTGCTGGTGCAGGTACAGGTCTACTCCGGCGCCATGAAGCTCCTGCAGGGTGTCGAGGAGACCCGTCAGGCTGCGCCCAAGGCGGTCCACGGACCATGAGGCCAGCACATCGAACTTGCGGCGGGTGGCGTCCTTGAGCATGGCGTCGAAGCCGGGGCGCTTGTCGCGGCCCTTGGCACCGCTAATGCCCTCGTCGGTGTAGACATCAGTCACTTCAAGGCCTGCGTACTCGGCCCACTGCAGCAGCGCCTGCCGCTGATTCTCGACCGTGCGCTCGGCGTGACTGACACGCAAGTAGAGGGCGACGCGCTTTCCCTTCGGAATCTTGCTCATGTTGTCCTGGCCTCACAGAGAGTGAACTCAGTGGCCAAAAGCATGCGGGTCCTATCAAAGGTGAGAAGTTGTTTGGTCATCAAGTGGTGGCAGGGCGTTTAGTGAGGCATACGATCACACGTCCTTTGCGTATATGCAATTCCGTTGTGACATGCCCAGCAGTAGCAACGGTATCCCGCACTCGTTTCAGTCGCCCTTTCCGTATAGCAGGTGCTGCAGCCGAACACCCTCAGGAAGACGCCCGATGCGTAGTCTTCAGGACGCTTCTGCACGGCCCTAGCTCATTCCCATCAGGCCCCCTCGGTATGCGCTGCAGATGGTGTGCTGACGGGCTGGGGATAGGGTCGGGGC
>NZ_JASCOP010000136.1:0-10793 GCF_029959395.1 Stenotrophomonas sp. PS02300 | reverse complement strand
AGGCAGGGCCTCGCTCTACGCAGAATGGGCCGGATGACGGACTGGTAGAGCGAGGCCCTGCCTCGCTGGCCGAAGCCGACCTGACCCTGACCTTCAGGAATCCCGCCGAAGACCTCTACACCGGCGGACAACCGACGGCAGAACAACTGCAGCAGGCCGCAACGGCCGGCCTCACCACCGTGATCGACCTGCGCCAACCCAGCGAAGACCGCGGCTTCGACGAAACCGCCACGGCTGCGTCGCTCGGCCTGCACTACGTGCGCATCCCGGTCGCCGGTGCTGCCGGCCTGACCCCCGCCAACGTGCAGGCTCTGCAGACCGCACTTTCCCAGGCCAACGGCCCGGTACTGCTGCACTGCGCCTCCGGCAATCGCGTCGGCGCGCTGCTGGCCCTGATGAAAGCGCGCCAGGGCGCACCCCCCGAACAGGCCCTGCAGTTCGGCCGCGACGCCGGCATGACCTCGCTGGAAGCCCAGACCCGCACCCTGCTCGAGCAGGACACCGCGCGTTGAGCCTGCTGCCGCATCACCCCCTTTCCCCCTGCTCTACAGGAGCCTGCCCACCATGACCCGCTGGTGGTCGCGCCTGCGACCGGACAATTTCACCCTCGCCCTGCTCGGCACCGTGCTGCTGGCGTCGTTCCTGCCGATGCACGGTCCTGCGGCCATGGTGCTGGACGATGTCACCGACGTCGCCATCGCCGCGCTGTTCTTCCTGCACGGTGCGCGCCTGCCGCGCGAATCAATCATGGGCGGGCTGCTGCACTGGCGCCTGCACCTGACCATCCTGGCCTGCACGTTCGTGCTGTTCCCGCTGTTCGGGCTGGCGTTCAAACCGCTGGATGGCTGGCTGCTCACCCCCGAGCTGTATATCGGCGTGCTGTTCCTGTGCGCGTTGCCGTCCACGGTGCAGTCATCGATCGCGTTCACCTCGCTGGCGCGCGGCAACGTGCCGGCGGCCGTGGTCAGCGCTTCGCTGTCCAGCATCCTCGGCGTGTTCCTCACCCCGCTGCTGCTGGCCCTGTTGGCCGGTACCGCAGGCGGCATGCACAACCCCGGCCAGGCCATCCTGAGCATCATGCTGCAGCTGCTGGTGCCGTTCGTGGCCGGCCACCTGCTGCGCCCGTGGATCGCCCGCTGGGTGGAACGCCAGCGCGCGCTGCTGCGCTACACGGATCAGGGCACCATCCTGCTGGTGGTGTACTCGGCGTTCGGCGAAGCGGTGAACGAAGGGCTGTGGAGCAAGACCCCGCTGCTGTCGCTGCTCACGGTGGCGGTGGTGGCTGCAGTACTGCTGGGCATCGCCATGCCGACGATTGGCTTCCTGTCACGGCGGCTGGGCTTCAACCGCGAAGACCGCATCACCATCCTGTTCTGCGGCTCCAAGAAGAGCCTGGCCACCGGCGTACCGATGGCCAAGGTTCTGTTTGCCGGCGGCAGCCTGGGCGCCATCGTGCTGCCGATCATGATCTACCACCAGATCCAGTTGATCGTCTGCGCGGTGATAGCACAGCGGTTTGCGCGAGACCCGGTGGTGAACCCCGCGCCATTGGAGTGACGGCGCAGCACGCAGCACGCGGTACGCGGTACGCGGCGATGTTGGTAGGGTCGCTTCCCAAACGACCGCCGATAACGGTGATCAGCCGATGGTGGGCATGACAATCATTGGGACTGCTCTTTACGACGTGGCGCCGGCCTAGGTCATGCCACCACCGCGCTGATCGTTGCTACGGGCGGTCGTTTGGGAAGCGACCCTACCGCTGGCCCTCGCCGCTGCTTCAGTCCCTCACGGCAGCGGCGATCTGCTGCAATACGATGGCTTTGCGCTCCACGTCTCCGTCACCCGTGGCAGTCAAGGTGTAGACCTTGTCTTTCCCAGCCCATACCAGCGTTGCCCGGCTGCGACCCTGGCCATCAACCTCCATCTCGATCTGCCCCGGGGTGCCGTTGATATCGGTGTTCTGTGCCTCCACGAAGGCCTCGATCACCCCTCCCGGGACGCGGAAATTCTTTTCATTGAATTCCACGATTCCGATGTCGTTGACGCGATAGAAGCGGGACAGCCCGGAGGATTTCAGCCCTTCAATGGTACCTGTTGGCTCCATGCCGATCGTTTCCGCGGCGCCCAGCAAGGTCTTCTGCAGATCGCTTGGAGGATTCGGCAGCCGCTGACGCAGGATCGCATCGGATCGCCATACCTTCGGCAGCGCCATGATGAGCGCCTGTTGGGATGGAATAGTGCCCTTCGGCACCCGTACCACGCCCGAGCGACTGCGTTGGAACTGCTCGCGAAAGTATTCCTTGACTGGCTCGGGAGCGTCCAGTTCGGCCAATGGGATAAGGCGATAGACGCCTTCTTCAAGGCTTCGTGCTGCGCCTTGTGCCTCATCCTTCTCGGCTGCCCGCATCGCGCGATCGCTCAACCATTGGCCAACGGCGTCGGCCTGCTCCGATGATGCGTATGTTGATCCCACAGGGAGGACGATGGCGAGCAACAGTGTGACCAGGCTCAGTCCGGGAATCGTGGTTGAATGCATCCGTTTCTCCTCATGCACGCGAGTCAACTCGCGACCTCTGTATAGGCCGCGAACCGCATGAGGAAGTGAGACATCGATCCTGATTCAAGCAGTTGAGTCAAGGAGTACAAGGTGACGCGGCGTTCTCCGACAGCACCTTCGGGACGATAGCGACGCTCGGTAGGGTCGCTTCCCAAACGACCGCCGATAGCGGTGATCAGCCGATGGTGGGCATGACAATCATCGGACCTTCGCTTTGCGACGTGGCGCCGGCCAGGGTCATGCCGCCATCGCGGTGATCGTTGCTACGGGCGGTCGTTTGGGAAGCGACCCTACCAAAGCCGTCCCAGCCCACCGTGATCCGCGCTGACCGGAGTCAGCGGTCGGTCAACGTGCCTACGCTCAGCTCCGGCAGGTACACCCATACGTCATACGAGCGGTCCGGGTCCGTGTCGGCAACTGGATCGCGTGCCGGCCGCTCGAGCAGCGGCATCGCCCGGCAGGGGCTCATGCAATGCCAGGTGTGGCCACGCAGTGCTTCCACGCGCACGCTGTACAGCGGCAGGTCCAGAAGGAAAGCCGCCATGGTGCGATGCTGCATTTCCGGGGGCGCATCTTCGAACGGGTGGCGCATCGCATGCACGTTGCCTGTCAGTACCAGCATCCGCGCCGCGCTGGGCAGGGCGTTGAACTGTTGGCGCACATGGGTGGCCATCTCCGCGTCGCGATCCACGTCGCTGTCGTACGCGCTGATTTCAATGTCGTAGCCCGCTACGCCGATATCGCGACCCTGCGCCCGCAGCACGCGCAGCGTTTCGATCAACGCCAGCATGTCGCGACTACGGCGCCCGTCATGCTGGCCGTCTTTCACCCGCCAGAACGGCGAGGTACGCAGTGCTTCGCGCGCATCGGCATCGCCGTTGGAGCGCAGATACCGCGCCAGCGCCGCGTTCTCGCTCATCGGCAGCTCCAACCCCAGCCGCACCGGTGCGTTGTCGCGGCTGTAGCGCTCCATCAGGTCGGCCACCAGCAGCGGTGTCTCGGCGGTGCCGTGGTATTCGCCCAGCACCACCAGCCGGTGGTTGCCCACCAGGGTCACGATCTGCGTTGCGGTGTCACCGACACCGCCTGCCGGCGCGGCAGCGGCCGGGCCGCACACCATCGAAGCCACCATCACAGCCATCCAGAGCCATCGCTTCATGCCGTCACGTCCTGTTGGGGTCATGAAAGCAATGGCGACGCCACGGCCGGTTTCAAGGGCGGCGCAGGAAGCTCACAGGAAGGGCAGCATCCAGTGGTCCACCATCAGGAACGCGAACAGCGCCATGAGGTAGACGATGGAGTAGCCGAACATCTTCATCGAGAACAGCTCATCCGGCGGGTTGAGCATGCGCCAGGCGTACCAGAGGAACACGGCGTTGAGCACCACCGCGCCGCCCAGGTAGAACATGCCGCTCATGCCCACTGCAGCGGGCAGGATGCTGACGATGGCCAGGGCGATGGAGTACGCCATGATCGACTTGCGGGTGTAGGCCACGCCGTGGGTCACCGGCAGCATCGGGATCTTGGCCTTGGCGTAATCCTCGCGGCGGAAGATCGCCAGCGCCCAGAAGTGCGGCGGGGTCCAGATGAAGATGATCAGCACCAGCAGCGAGGCGTAGGCCCAGTCCATCGGGCCCTGCATGCCGGTGATGGCCGCCCAGCCCAGCAATGGCGGGGTGGCACCGGCGAGGCCGCCGATCACGATGTTCTGCGAGGTCGCGCGCTTGAGGTACACCGTGTAGATGACCGCGTAGCCGATCAGCGAGGCGAAGGTCAGCACGGCAGTGATGACGTTGACCCACACCACCAGGATGGTCATCGACAGCACGATCAGCGCGCTGGCAAACACCAGCACCTGCCACGGCTTCACCTTGCCCACCACCAGCGGCCGCCACGAGGTGCGCGCCATCTGCGCGTCGATCTGCGCGTCCAGCAGCTGGTTGATGGCGGCTGCGGCGGACGCTGCCAGCCAGATGCCAAGGAACCCCAGCGCGCCGCGCACGGCCTGCTCGGCGGTGGGCAATGCGGGAATGGCCAGGAACATGCCCACCAGCGCGGTGAACACGATCAGGGCCACGACCTTCGGCTTGGTCAGATCCCAATACTGCCGAACGCTCATGGTGTCGCTCCAGCGACTTCATCGCGCGCTTCGGAAGGTGCGCGCAGGCGCGCCATCAGTGTGACCAGCACGAACAGCAGCGCGACCGCGCCGCCGCTGTGCGCCACCGCCACTTCCAGTGGCACCGCCAGCTTCACGTTCAGGATGCCCAGGGTGATCTGCAGCACCACCAGCAGCCCCAGCGCGCTCGCCCAGCCGCGCATGCTCGGCAGCCGGTACAGGCGCACCGCCAGCCACAGCAGGTACACGGCCACGACGACGGCAAACATCCGGTGCGCCATCTGGATGGCGATACGCGAGGCGCCATCGAGCACGCCCCCTTCGTAATCCACGCCGATCCCACGCCACAGGGTGAAGCCTTCCTTGAAGTCGTGCTGCGGCCACCACTGGCTCACGCAGCGCGGGAAATTATCCAGCGAGGCACTGCCGCCACCGCAGGCGAGCGCGGCGTAGTTGGCGCTCACCCAGCCGCCGAGCGCGATCTGCATCACCAGCACGGCCACGCCGATGCGCAGCAGCCACTTCAGCTTCGGCGCCTGCACCAGCGTGATCGGCATGTGCGTGGCGCGCCAGGCCATCCACACCAGCAGCCCGAACATCAGCATGCCGCCGAGCAGGTGGCCCATCACCACGATGGGCTTGAGCAGCAGGGTCACCGTCCACATGCCCAGCAGCGCCTGGAAGATCACCACCGCCAGCGTCAGCAAGGCCGCGCGCGAGAGGTCGATGTTGTTCCAGCGCAACGCGGCGATCAGCAGGATCACTTCGCCGGTGATGGCCAGGATGCTGGCCGACACGTGCATGCCCATCATGTACAGCGGTATGCCGGTAGCCACCAGCACGCACGAAGTAACCACGGCAGTGGTGCCCCAACGCCGGCGGCGGGTGGCCAGCAGCGCCAGGGTGAGGATTTCAATGCCCAGCGCGCCGGCCAGGAAACGGTGCACCTGCTCGCGCCACGCCTTGTGGGTTTCCAGCGGGCGGATCTTGGCCGCTTCGTGGCCGATCACTTCCTGCGCATGCTGCGGCCAGGTCACGCGGCCATAGCAGGTCGGCCAGTCCGGGCAGCTCAGGCCGGCATCGGACAGGCGCACGAACGAACCGAACATGATCGTGCTGGCCGTCATGATCAGGGCGAACCACGCCAGACGGTGGAAATTGCGATGCAGCGCCGGGCGCGCGGTGGGGTTCATCAAACGGAACTCACTTCAGTTTCAACAGCGTGGCCATGTCCTTGCGCAGACCGGCCAATTCGAATCCCGGCGCATACCGCATGATCACGAACCCGTTCGGGTCGATGACATACACAGGCGTGCCGGCGGCGTCATCCACGGCGGGCAACACGGCACGCAGGTTCGGCTGGGGGGCCAGCACGCGCAGGGCGGGAAAGCCCTGGACCTCGGCCGGCGGCGTACCCAGCCACAGGATCTCGACATTATCGGCCCTATGGCCGAACAGCTGCCACACCTTGTCCAATCCCTGCGACAAAGTGACGCACTCGGCCGCGCAGCCCGGGGCCGGCGCCACCAGGATGCGCCAGACATGGGCATCGGGGTTCCACGGGTACGGTTGGCCGTTGGCCAGGGTGGGCGGCAGCGCGCGCGCGTCCACCGCCGGGGTGAACACTTCGCCGGTGTTGCGGTGGGCGGCCGGCTGCCAGCCGGCGAAGCGCAGCACGCCGGCCAGCGCCATGGCCCCGAAGAACAGGCCGAACAGGGCTACCAGGGTCCAGCGGCCACGGTTGCGGGCCTTGAGCTGTTCCGGGGTGATGGCATTCATGCGTGGGATTTTCTCATGGAAGGAGGGGGCGTGCCGGGCGCCGCCGGCGCCATTCGAGGACGAGGGCGACGATCAGCACGGTCAGGGCCAGGCCGAACCACTGCACGGCGTAGCCGAGGTGGCGGCTGGGTGGCAGGGTGTTGGGCAGCAGCTCCAGGTCGCGGGCGTAACCGCCGGGCAGCGCGGGGTCCAGGCGCAGCACCGGGCCGTGCAGGCTGCCTGCGGGCAGTGCCAGCGCGGTGGCAACTTCCGCGGGCGGCATGCGGTTGGCCAGCCACACGCCTGGCTGCGGGGTCGCGGTGAATGCCGGGCCCAGCACCAGGCCGCTGGCCGGCGGCGGCGCCAGCAGGCCGGCCACGTGGGCAGTGCCCTCGCGCGGCACGATGGCCGGCAGGGTGCGGTCGCCCGGTATCGGCAGCCAGCCCAGGTCCACCAGCACCACCGCGCCGCCATCGCTGCGGAACGACTGGTACACCTTGATGCCGGCGCGGCCTTCGCGGGTCTGGTTGTCCAGCAGCAGCGTGCCTGGAAGGAAGCGGCCGTGGTCCTCTACCCAGCGCAGCTGCACCGGTGCGGCCTGCGCCTGGGCCAGGCTGAGGGTCTGCGCACGGGCCGGCAGCTGCTGGTCCAGCAGCGCCTGTTTTTCGTGCATCCGCTGCAGCTGCCAGCGGCCCAGCTGGCAGAACACGATGATCACCAGCACGGCGGCGACCCAGCCGATCAGGCGCGTGTGCTTGCGCATCATGACAACGCCGGCAAAACGCGGTCAGATAGGCATACCCGCCCTGCCCTCGAGCTGCGCATGAATGATTCGTTGAAGACCCTGCTGGTAATCGCGTTTCTGATCGTCATCGTCTGGAATCTGGGCGCGGGGCTGTATTACCTGCTGGTCGACCGTGGCCAGACCAAACGCACGGTCAATGCGCTCACCCGCCGCATCGCGGTATCGGTGGCGCTGATCGTGCTGGTGGCCATCGGCATCTACAGCGGCTGGATCAAACCCCACGGCGTGGGCGGCTGATACCGCCCGACGCTACAGCACGTAGACGAACAGGAACAGCATCAGCCACACCACGTCGACGAAGTGCCAGTACCACGCGGCGGCTTCGAAACCGAAGTGGTTGTCGCGGGTGAAGTGGCCCTTGGCCGAACGCAGCCACATCACGATCAGCATGATCGTGCCCAGCAGCACGTGCGCACCGTGGAAGCCGGTGAGCATGAAGAACGTCGAACCGTAGATGCCGGAGCCCAGCGTGAGGTTGAGCTCCTTGTAGGCGTGGATGTATTCCTCGGCCTGCAGGGTGAGGAAGAACGCGCCCAGCAGCACGGTGATGCCCAGCCACACCAGCAGCTGACGACGGTGGCCGGCCTTGAGCGCGTGGTGGGCGATGGTGAGGGTGACGCCGGAGGTGAGCAGGATCAGCGTGTTGATCAGCGGCAGGCCCCAGGCCGGAATGGTCTGGAAGTGGCCGCCGATGGCGCCCGGGCCGTTGGTCGGCCAGGCGGCCGAATAGCCATCCCAGAGCAGCTCGTTGGTCATCACCCCGTCGCCCTCGCCGCCCAGCCACGGCAGGCCCAGGTTGCGGGTGTAGAACAGCGCGCCGAAGAAGGCACCGAAGAACATCACTTCGGAGAAGATGAACCACACCATGCCCATCCGGAACGAGCCGTCGACCTGGTGGTTGTAGTGCCCGGCCTGCGATTCGCGCACCACGTCGCTGAACCACCAGAACAGGGTCAGCACCAGCATCGCGATGCCGGCATAGAAGGTCCACTTGCCCCAACCGGCATCATTGAGCCAGCTGGCCACGCCCACCATGGTCACCATCATCGCGATGGAGCCGATGAAGGGCCACTTGCTGTGGGTGGGCACGAAGTACACGTTGGCGTCTGGGCTGTGCTGGGTGGCCATGATCGGTATCCGGGTACGTATCAGGGTGCCGAGCGCGCGGTGGCCGGCGGGGTCGCCGTGGCCAGCTGCGCCGACAGCGCGTCGTTCTTGTAGAACGTGTAGGACAGGGTGATGGTCTTGATGTTGGCCGGCAGGTCCGGGTCGACGATGAAACGAACCGGCATGTCGCGTTTCTCGCCCGCCACCAGGGTCTGCGCGGTGAAGCAGAAGCATTCGGTCTTGCTGAAGTAACCCGACGCCTTGGCCGGGGCCACCGACGGCACCGCGCTGCCCACCAGCGCACGGTCGCTGTCGTTGCGCGCGTAGTACAGCGCTTCGTTGAGCTCGCCGGGCACCACGTCCATGGTCAGCTGTTCGGGGTGGAAGGCCCACGGCAGTTTGGAGTTCACGCCGCCATCGAACTGCACCCGCACGGTGCGCTTGGCCGCGCCGGGCGCGCCGACGGCGGCTGCACCGGGGCCACGCTCCAGCCGCACCCCGAACACCTTTTCGCAGGCGATGCGGTACAGCGGCACCAGCGAGAAGGTGAGCACGAACACCGCCACCGCCACCGCGATCAGGCGCGGCAGCCCGGCATGCGGTGCGGGGCGGGTTTCGCTCATCGCCCCAGCACCCCACTCAGGATGAAGCCGACATAGACCAGGATCGCCACCGCCCCGACCCACAGCGCGGTGCGGCGGGCGCGTTGGCGGCGGGCAGCCAGATCCTGCTGGTGGACGTCATGCATGGCAGACCTCAGTGGGTGATGTCGTCATGGGCCAGATCGCCCGGGCGGATGGTCGGCGGCACGGTGAAGGTATGCGCCGGTGCCGGTGACGGTACCGTCCATTCCAGCCCGCGTGCGCCTTCCCACGAACGGTCAGCGGCCTTTTCGCCGTTGCGCAGCGAGGCGATCAGGATCGCGGCCATCATGAAGGGGGTCACGAACATGCCGAATGCGCCAATGGAGCTGATCAGGTTCCAGTCGGCAAACGCCACGCTGTAATCGGGAATGCGGCGCGGCATGCCGGCCAGGCCCAGGAAGTGCTGCGGGAAGAACAGCAGGTTCACGAAGAGGATGGACCACCAGAAGTGCACCTTGGCCCAGAACTCGCTGTACATGCGCCCGGTCCACTTCGGCCACCAGTAGTACACCGCGCCGATCAGCGCGAACACCGCGCCGGTCACCAGTACGTAGTGGAAGTGGGCCACCACGAAGTAGGTGTCGTGGTACTGGAAGTCGGCCACCACGATGGCCAGCATCAGGCCGGAGAAGCCGCCGATGGTGAACAGGATCACGAAGGCCACCGCCCACAGCATGGGCGCTTCAAAGGTGAGCGAACCGCGCCACATGGTGCTCACCCAGTTGAACACCTTCACCCCGGTGGGAATGGAGATCAGCATGGTGGCGAACATGAAGTAGATTTCGCCGCCCAGCGGCATGCCCACGGTGAACATGTGGTGGGCCCAGACGATGAAGGACAGGAATGCGATCGCGGCGATCGCGTAGACCATGGCCTGGTACCCGAACAGCGGCTTGCGGCTGAAGGTGGGGATGATTTCACTGACCACGCCGAACGCCGGCAGGATCATGATGTACACCTCCGGGTGGCCGAAGAACCAGAAGATGTGCTGGAACATCACCGGGTCGCCGCCGCCGGCCGCGTTGAAGAAGCTGGTGCCGAAGAACTTGTCGGTGAGCAGCATGGTCACCGCACCGGCCAGCACCGGCATCACCGCGATCAGCAGGAAGGCCGTGATCAGCCAGGACCAGCAGAAGATCGGCATCTTCAGCAGGTCGATGCCGGGCGCGCGCATGTTGAGCACGGTGGCGATGATGTTGATCGCGCCCATGATCGAACTGATGCCGGCCACGTGGATCGCGAACACGGTGAACGCCACGTTGTAGCCGCCCTGCAGCGACAGCGGCGGGTACAGGGTCCAGCCGCCGGCCGGCGCGCCGCCGGGCAGCAGGAAGGTGAGCAGCAGCAGGCTGAAGGCCACCGGCAGCAGCCAGAACGACCAGTTGTTCATGCGCGGCAGCGCCATGTCCGGCGCGCCCACCTGCAGCGGGATCATCCAGTTGGCCAGGCCGACGAAGGCCGGCATGACGCCACCGAAGATCATCACCAGCGCGTGCACGGTGGTGAGCTGGTTGAAGGTTTCCGGCTTCACGAACTGCAGGCCAGGCTGCATCAGCTCGGCGCGGATGATCACGCTCATCGCTGCGCCGATGATGAACATGATGAAGCTGAAGAGCAGGTAGAGCGTGCCGATGTCCTTGTGGTTGGTCGAGAAGAACCAACGTTCGAAGAACGACTGCTGATGCCCGTGATGCCCGTCGTGATCAACTGCGGAATGCGCCATCGCCACACCACCTCGTTGGTTCGGTATCAGCGCGCCCCCGGCGGGGCGCGCGGGTGCTATACGGTCTCTTTTAAACATAT
>NZ_JASCOP010000135.1:0-10941 GCF_029959395.1 Stenotrophomonas sp. PS02300 | reverse complement strand
AATATCCGAACGGTAGACCCGGCCCCGCCGGCTGCCAACCGGCGCGGGGGGTGGGGACTACGAAAGCGGCGACCGGGGTCGCCGGCTTTCATCAGACGTCGTGGTTGTCGGTGTACGGAATCAGGGCCAGGAAACGGGCGCGCTTGACGGCCGTTGCCAGCTGGCGCTGGTACTTCGACTTGGTACCGGTCACGCGGCTCGGCACGATCTTGCCGTTCTCGGTGAGGTACTGGCGCAGGGTGTTGAGATCCTTGTAATCGATCTCCTTGACACCTTCGGCCGTGAACTTGCAGAACTTGCGGCGACGGAAGAACTTGGACATGTCAGTGCTCCTTAAGCGGCCGAAGCGGCGTCGTCGCCGGCATCGTTGTCAGCGGCGGGGGTGGTTTCGCCTTCTTCGTCATCACGACGACGACGCTCACCACGCTCGGGCTTGTCGCCCTTCTCGTCCTTGCTCTTCATGATCAGCGACTGCTCGGTATCGGCGCCCGGGCGCACGATGACCAGGTTGCGCAGCACTGCGTCGTTGAAGCGGAAGCTTTCGGTCAGTTCGCTCAGCACGGCCTGGTCAACTTCGATGTTGAGCATGACGTAGTGGGCCTTCACCAGGTTCTGGATCGGGTAGGCCAGCTGACGACGGCCCCAGTCTTCCAGACGGTGGATGGTGCCGTTGCCGTTCTCGACCAGCGCCTTGTAGCGCTCGATCATGGCCGGAACCTGCTCGCTCTGGTCCGGGTGGACCATGAACACGACTTCGTAATGACGACTCATGTGTATTTACCTTTCGGATGTGGCCCTTTCGGGCCGGACAGCCCCCCGCAGGTGAACGCGGTGGAGCAAGGGTCCTGCCAGGAATCAGGCAGGAAGCCGCGCATTATCGCAGCAGAAACGGTTCCGGGCAAGCCGGGGCGGCGCCCGGGGCCGGATTCAGGCCTTGTCGGCCTCGGTGGTGAAGCTTTCGCCGCAGCCGCACTCGGCGGTGGCGTTAGGGTTCCTGAACGTGAAGGTCTCGCTCAGGCCCTGCTTGCCGAAGTCGATTTCGGTGCCGTCGACCAGCGCCAGGCTGTCGGCGTCCACGTAAATGCTTACCCCGTCCTGCTGGAAGACGGTGTCGCCGGGGCGCTCGTCGCGGGCCAGGTCGGTGATGTGGCCCCAGCCCGAACAGCCGGTGCGGGTCACGCCGAAGCGCAGGCCCAGCGCACCCGGGGTCTGGGCCACGAACTTCTGGACACGGGTGAAGGCAACAGGGGTAAGGGTGACAGCCATGACAGACGACTCCAGCGGATCGGACACATTATAGGTCTACGGCCCAGTCAGAAATGCCTCGCAAGCAGAACGCTGCAACCGTTAAACTCCTCGTTCAGAGATCGAGTCGATCAACAGAGGATTCAAGTCATGACGGTGGTCAGCGTTGAACATGCGCTTGCCGGGAAGATCCCGGAAGGCGGCGAGGCAACAGTACGGGGCTGGGTGCGCACGGTGCGCGGGTCTGCGGCGCTTGCCTTCGTCAATGTCACCGATGGCTCCTGTTTCGCCCCCATCCAGGTGGTGGCCAATGACACCCTGGGCAACTTCGACGAAGTGAAGGCGCTGACCCCGGGCTGCTCGGTCATCGCCCGCGGCACCCTGGTCAAGTCCCAGGGCAAGGGCCAGTCGTTCGAGATCCAGGCCAGCGACATCGAGATCGTCGGCCTGGTCGAAGACCCGCTGACCTACCCGATCCAGCCCAAGCCGATGAGCGCCGAGTTCCTGCGCGAAGTGGCCCACCTGCGCCCGCGCACCAACCTGTTCGGCGCGGTCACCCGCATCCGCAACTGCCTGGCCCAGGCCGTGCACCGGTTCTTCCACCAGAACGGGTTCAACTGGATCAGCACCCCCATCATCACCACCTCCGACGCCGAAGGCGCCGGGCAGATGTTCCGCGTCTCCACGCTGGACATGTTGAACCTGCCGCGCACCGCGCAGGGCGAGGTCGATTTCAGCCGCGATTTCTTCGGCAAGGAAACCTTCCTGACCGTGTCCGGCCAGCTCAATGTCGAGGCCTACTGCCTGGCGCTGAGCAAGGTGTACACCTTCGGCCCGACCTTCCGCGCCGAGAATTCCAACACCACCCGCCACCTGGCGGAGTTCTGGATGATCGAGCCGGAAATCGCCTTCGCCGACCTGGCCGAAGACGCACGCCTGGCCGAGCAGTTCCTGAAGTACCTGTTCCGCGCGGTGCTCGACGAGCGCGGCGACGACCTGGCCTTCCTGGCCGAGCGCGTGGACAAGAACGCCATCCAGAAGCTGGAAGACTTCATCAACGCGCCGTTCGAGCAGATCGACTACAGCGAAGCGGTCAAGCTGCTGCAGAACTCCGGCAAGAAGTTCGACTTCCCGGTCGAATGGGGCCTGGACCTGCAGACCGAACACGAGCGCTGGCTGACCGAGGAGCACATCGGCCGCCCGGTGGTGGTGACCAACTACCCCGAGCACATCAAGGCCTTCTACATGCGCCTGAACGACGACGGCAAGACCGTTGCCGCGATGGACGTGCTGGCCCCGGGCATCGGCGAGATCATCGGCGGCAGCCAGCGCGAAGAGCGCCTGGACGTGCTGGACGCGCGCATGGCGCAGTTCGGCCTGGACCCGGCCCACTACGGCTGGTACCGCGATTTCCGCCGCTACGGTTCGGTGCCGCACGCCGGTTTCGGCCTCGGCTTCGAGCGCCTGGTGGTGTACGTGTGCGGGCTGGGCAACATCCGCGATGCGATCCCCTACCCGCGCGCACCGGGCAGCGCCGAGTTCTGATTTCCACCACGGAGGCACGCCCATGACCCTGTTCTTCGCGCTGTGCTTCGTCGGCGTGGCGATCGCCGGGTTCAGTGCCTTCGTGATCTTCTGGCCGCTGACGCTGGTGCACATCCGCGACCGCCACCCTGCCCTGGCCGACCGCTTCGGCAGTGGCGCCTTCCTGCGCCCGGACGCGCTGCGCTGGCTGCTGGGCCGCGATTACCGCGACACCCCCGACCGCTCGCTGTCGGGGCTGGCCACGCCGGCCTGGCTGTCGCTGCTCACCCTGCTGGCCGGACTGGGCATGGCCGCCCTGCTCTGGCTGCTTTCGATGGTACTGACATGACTGACATCACCGCCCACCACGACCAGTGGTTCCTCGCCAGCCTGGGCAACACCCTGATCTGGGCACGCCTGCGGGTCCGCCCGGGCGGCACCGCCGAAGTGCTCGACAGCGACGGCAATACCCTGAGCTACGACAGCGAAGACACCGCCCGTTCGCAGCTGTTCGACGCCGAGTTCGTGGCCTTTGACGGACTGGACGAGGAAGACGCGCTGATCCGCGGCTTCAGCCTGCACGACGTCAGCCCGCCCCAGGCCGACAGTGATGACGCGCTGCGCGGCCACATGGTGATCAGCCTCGGCGCGCGCGCCTGAGCCGACCATGTTCATCCCGGCCGACTTCGTTGAGACCGACCTGACCTGGCTGGACCGGCTGCTGGAACGCGATGCGTTCGTCACCGTGGTCAGCACCGGCAGCGACGGCCTTCCCCAGGTGACCCTGCTTCCCGTGCTGTACCGGCGCGACGGGCAGGAGATCCTGATCGAAGGGCACTGGGCCCGGCCCAACCCGCAGGCCGGCCACGCCGGACCGGCGCTGGTGCTGGTGCACGGCCCGCACGGCTATGTGTCGCCGGGCTGGTACCCGGACAAGGACGCCCAGGCCCGCGTGCCGACCTGGAACTACGCGGCCGCCGAACTGCGCGGCACGCTGGAACCGGTGACCGATCCGGATGCCCTGATCGACATGCTGGACCGGCTCAGCGCCAAATACGAGGCGCTGGTGGGCGGCGACTGGGACCTGCTGCCGATCGAGCCGCGCCAGCGGCGCATGCTGGCCGGCATCGTCGGGTTCCGCTTCCGCGCCCAGCAGGTACAGGTCAAGCTGAAGCTGAGCCAGAACCATCCAGAAGCCAACCAGCACAGCGTCATCGACGCGCTCTCGGCCCTTGATTCCCCTCCTTCGCATGAGCTGGCGCAGTGGATGCGCTGGAAACTAGAGGTACCGCACTGATGAAAGACATCCACAAGCTGCTGCAGAACAACCGCGACTGGGCCGACCGGATCGAGAAGGAAGACCCCGAGTTCTTCCACCAGCTGGCCAAGCAGCAGCATCCGGAATACCTGTGGATCGGCTGCTCCGATTCGCGCGTGCCGGCCAACCAGATCATCGGCATGGCCCCGGGCGAGGTGTTCGTCCACCGCAACGTGGCCAACGTGGTGGTGCACACCGACCTCAACTGCCTGAGCGTGATCCAGTACGCGGTGGACCAGCTGAAGGTGAAGCACATCCTGATCGTGGGCCACTACGGCTGCGGCGGCGTGCATGCCAGCCTCAACAACACCCGCGTGGGCCTGGCCGACAACTGGCTGCGCCATGTGGGCGATGTGGCCCAGAAGCACGCCGCCATCATGGAGGCGATCGAGGAACCGGAGCTGAAGCACGCGCGGCTGTGCGAACTGAACGTGATCGAGCAGGTGGTCAACGCCTGCCGCTCGACCATCGTGCAGGATGCCTGGGCCCGCGGCCAGAAGCTGATGGTGCATGGTTGGGTATACAGCCTGAAGGACGGCCGGGTGCGCGAGATGGGCATCGACGTGGGCAGCCCCGAAGAGCTGCAGCCGGCCTATGAGAAGGCCCTCTCCTACGTTCCGCGCCACGGCCGGCGCGACTGACCTTTCCTGCAGGAAGCCCACTGCCATGCTCGCGCCCCCCATCAACCTGCTGGGCTGGATCGAAGAAAACCGCCACCTGCTCAAACCGCCGGTGGGCAACAAGATGATCGAGAACGGCGACTTCATCATCATGGTGGTGGGCGGGCCGAACAGCCGCACCGACTTCCACTACGACGAAGGCCCGGAGTGGTTCTACCAGCTGGAAGGCGAGATGCTGCTGAAGGTGCAGGAAGACGGCGCGGTGCGGGACATCCCGATCCGTGCCGGCGAGATCTTCCTGCTGCCCGGCAAGGTGCCGCATTCCCCGCGCCGCCCGCCCGGCGGCGTCGGCCTGGTGGTCGAGCGCAAGCGGCTGGCGCACGAGCGCGATGGCGTGATGTGGTTCTGCGAGCGCTGCAACCACAAGCTGTACGAGGTGTTTTTCACCCTGGAGAACATCGAGACCGACCTGCCGAAGGTGTTCGCCGACTACCACGCCTCGTTTGAGCTGCGTACGTGCGACGCGTGTGGGCACGTGGATCCGTTGCCGGCGACCTGAGCCCGTGCGTGAACGGCAGCCAGGCAGGGCCTGGCGCTACGGTGTTAGACCGGGCATCTGACGTCAAACCATGTCGTTTTTGCTCTCTATGTCGGATTCATCCCATAGGCCAAACAGATAGATAAACTGTGTTTTCACAGACAACCTCTATCGTCCAATGTCCGAGCTCCTCAGCCGCACCCATGCCACCGCCCTGGACGCCGCCGACCCGCTGCGTGCGCTGCGCGCTGAGTTCGTGTTCCCCCAGCACAACCACCGCGACCAGACCTATTTCGTCGGTAATTCGCTGGGCCTGCAGCCGCGCGGTGCCAAGGCCGCGGTGCAGGAAGTCATGGACAAATGGGGCGCGCTGGCGGTGGAAGGCCACTTCACCGGCGAGACCCAGTGGCTGGGCTACCACCGGCTGGTCAACCGCCAGCTGGCCCAGGTCGTAGGCGCCCTGCCCAGCGAAGTGGTCGCCATGAACACGCTGAGCGTGAACCTGCACCTGATGATGGTCAGCTTCTACCGGCCCAGCGCCGAACGCCCGGTGATCCTGATGGAGGCCGGCGCCTTCCCGACCGACCGCCACGCGGTGGAATCGCAGATCCGCTTCCACGGCTTCGACCCGGCCACCGACCTGGTCGAAGTGCAGCCGGATGAGCCCAACGGCACCCTCTCGCTGCAGGCCATCGAACGCGCCATCACCGAACACGGCCCGCGCCTTGCGCTGGTGCTGTGGCCGGGCGTGCAGTACCGCAGCGGCCAGGTGTTCGACCTGGACGCGATCACCCGCATGGCGCGCCTGCAGGGCGCGCGGGTCGGCTTCGACCTGGCCCACTCGGTCGGCAACGTGCCGCTGCAGCTGCACGACATCGCGCCCGACTTCGCCGTGTGGTGCCACTACAAGTACCTCAACAGCGGCCCCGGCGCCGTGGCCGGCTGCTTCGTGCACGAACGCCACCACCGCGACGCCAGCCTGCCGCGCTTCGCCGGCTGGTGGGGCCATGAGGAAGCCACCCGCTTCAAGATGGCCCCGCAGTTCGTGCCGGCCGTGGGCGCCGAAGGCTGGCAGCTGAGCAACCCGCCGGTGCTGGGGCTGGCCCCGCTGCGGGCCGCGCTTGACGTGATCGACAAGGCCGGCGGCATCCAGGCCCTTCGCGACAAGTCGCTGCAGCTCACCGGCCTGCTCGATGCGCTGGTCCGCGCCCGCCTGCCCGGCGTGCTCGAGGTGCTTACCCCCAGCGAACCCGAACGCCGTGGCTGCCAGCTGTCGCTGCGGGTGGTGGCCGGCCGCGAGCGCGGCCGCAACCTGTTCGAATACCTGCAGACCGTGGGCGTGCTGGGCGACTGGCGCGAACCCGACGTGATCCGCATCTCGCCCACCCCGTTGTACAACCGCTACCTTGACCTGCACCACTTCGTCGAGGAAGTGGAATCCTGGGCCGGCCTGTAAGCCGCCCTCCCCCACTCCTGCGCGGAACCGCCTTGATCGCTACCCCCCATCGCTCCCTGAGCATCATCGGCGCAGGCCTGGCCGGCTCCCTGCTGGCCATCCTGCTGTCCCGCCAGGGCTGGCGGATCACCCTGTACGAACGCCGCGGCGACCCGCGCATCAGCGATTACGAGTCCGGCCGCTCGATCAACCTGGCCCTGGCCGAACGCGGCCGCAATGCGCTGCGCCAGGCCGGGGTCGAAGACGCGGTGATGGCCAAGGCGGTGATGATGCGCGGCCGCATGGTGCACCCGCGCCAGGGCGAGCCGCAGCTGCAGCGCTATGGCCGCGATGACAGCGAAGTGATCTGGTCCATCCACCGCAAGGACCTCAACACCACGCTGCTGCAGCTGGCCGAGGATGCGGGCGCGCAGGTGCACTTCCACCGCCGCCTGCACACCGTGGACTTCGACGCCGGCTATGCGCGTTTCATCGATGACCGCGACGACCATCCGCACGACATCCGCTTCGATACGCTGATCGGCGCCGACGGCGCCGGCTCGGCGCTGCGCGCGGCCATGAACCGCAAGCACCCGCTGGACGAGCGCATCGAGTTCCTCGACCACTCCTACAAGGAGCTGGAGATCCCGCCCACCGATGAGGGTGGCTTCCGGATCGAGGCCAACGCCCTGCACATCTGGCCGCGCGGCAACTACATGTGCATCGCGCTGCCCAATGACGAGGGCACCTTCACCGTCACCCTGTTCCTGCCCAACGAAGGCAACCCCAGCTTCGCCACCACCAACAGCGGTGCCGAAGCCGAAGCGCTGTTCGCGCGCGATTTCCCCGATGCGCTGGCACTGATCCCGGACCTGCGCCGCGACTGGGAAGAACACCCGCCCGGCCTGCTCGGCACCCTGCACCTGCGCCAGTGGCACCTGCAGGGCCGCGCGGTGCTGCTTGGCGATGCCGCGCATGCCATGGTGCCGTTCCACGGCCAGGGCATGAACTGCGCGTTCGAAGACTGCGTGGCGCTGGCCCGGCACCTGCTGGAGCAGGATTCGCTGGCCCAGGCTTTCGCCGCCTTCGAAGCCGAGCGCAAGCCCAATGCCGAAGCGATCCAGCAGATGGCGCTGGAAAACTACCTGGAAATGCGCGACCGCGTGGCCGACCCGGCCTTCCTGCTGCAGCGCGAACTGGAGCAGCAGCTGCAGGCGCGCTGGCCCACCCGCTTCGTGCCGCACTACACCATGGTCACCTTCCTGCACACGCCGTACGCGGTGGCGCTGGAGCGCACCGAGCTGCAGCGGCGCATCCTGGAACAGGCCACCGCCGGCCACGACAGCCTGGAACACATCGACTGGGCCGCACTGGAACGCGTGGTCCACGCACAGCTGCCCGTGCTGGAGGGCGCGCACTGATGGCCGACAGCTTCCTGTTCTACGACCTGGAAACCTTCGGCCAGGACCCGCGCCGCACGCGCGTGGCGCAGTTCGCCGCGATCCGCACCGATGCCGACCTGAACATGGTCGACGCGCCGGTGAGCTTCTACGTCAAGCCGGCGGACGACCTGCTGCCCTCGCCGATCGCCACGCTGATCACCGGCATCACCCCGCAGCATGCGCAGGCCGAAGGGGTCAGCGAGGCCGAAGCATTCGCGCGGATCAACGACCTGATGGCGCGCCCGGGTACCTGCACGCTGGGCTACAACACGCTGCGTTTCGACGACGAGTTCGTGCGCCACGGGCTGTTCCGCAATTTCTTCGATCCCTACGAACGCGAGTGGCGCAACGGCAACTCCCGCTGGGACCTGCTGGACATGCTGCGGCTGGTACACGCGCTGCGCCCGGACGGCATCGCCTGGCCGCAGCGCGAAGACGGCGCGACCTCGTTCAAGCTTGAGCACTTGGCGCTGGCCAACGACGTGCGCCAGGGCGACGCGCACGAGGCGCTGTCCGACGTGCACGCCACCATCGGCATGGCGCGCCTGTTCAAGCAGGCCCAGCCACGGCTGTGGGACTACGCCCTGAAGCTGCGCGACAAGCGTTTCGTCGGCAGCCTGCTCGACGTGGACGGCCTGCAACCGGTGCTGCACATCTCCATGCGCTACCCGGCCCAGCGCATGTGCGCCGCGCCGGTAATGCCGATCGCACGCCACCCGTACATCAACAACCGTGTCATCGCGCTGGACCTGGAAGGCGACATCGATGGGTTGCTGGCCCTGCCGGCCGAGACGCTGGCAGCGCGCCTGTACACGCGTGCCGCCGACCTGGCCGAGGGCGAACAGCGCGTACCGCTCAAGGAAGTGCACCTGAACAAGGTGCCGGCGCTGGTGGCCTGGAACCACCTGCGCCCGGCCGACCATGCCCGGCTGGGCATCGACGTGGCGCTGGTGGAGGCCAATGCCGCGCGGGTGCGCGAGGCTGGCCCGGCGCTGGTCGAGAAGGTACGGCAGGTGTACGGCGGCGAGCGCGTGGCCACGGTCAGCGACGTGGATGCCTCGCTGTACGACGGCTTCCTGGCCGACGGCGACAAGGCCCTGATGACCCGCCTGCGCACCAGCCCGCCGGCCGAGCTGGCCGGTTTCGCCGAGCGGCTGAAGGACCCGCGCATGCCGGAGCTGCTGTTCCGCTACCGCGCGCGCAACCACCCGCAGACGCTGGATGCCGGCGAGCGCGGGCGCTGGAACGACTACCGGCGGCAGCGCCTGCTCGGCGATGCCGGGCTGGGCGAACAGACCCTGCCCGACTTCCGCGCGCAGCTGGACACGCTGGCGCTGGAGCATGCCGCCGACCCGGCCAAACTTGCCCTGTTGCAGCACCTGCGCGACTGGGGCACCGATCTGGAGCAGAGCCTGTGAGCACCTATTTCACTCCCGCCAGCTTCACCTTCCTGCGCGGGCTGGCGCGCAACAACGACAAGACCTGGTTTAACGAACACAAGCCGAAGTACGAGGAACACGTACGCCAGCCGTTCCTGCAGCTGATCAGCGACCTGCAGCCGGACCTGGCCGCAGTCAGCGAACACTTCCGCGCCGACCCGCGTGGCGTGGGCGGCTCGCTGTTCCGCATCTACCGCGATGCGCGCTTCTCCAACGACAAGTCGCCGTACAAGACCTGGCAGGGGGCGCGGCTGTTCCATGAGCGGCGCAAGCAGGTGCCGGCGCCGTCGTTCTACATCCACCTGCAGCCGGGCGGGTGCTTCGTTGGCGCCGGCCTGTGGCATCCCGAGCCGGCCACCCAGCGCAAGGTACGCCATTTCATCGTGGACAACCCCGGTGCATGGAAGGCCGCCGCGCATGCGCCGGCGCTGCGGAAGAAGTTCGATTTCGAGGAAAGCGAGAAGCTGGTGCGGGCGCCGCGCGGGTTCGAGCCGGACTTCGAGTTCATCGATGACCTGAAGCACCGCAACTGGGTGTTCTGGCGCTCGTTGGACGATGCGACCATGACCGGGCCGAAGCTGCGGCAGACGCTGGCGAAGGACCTGGTGGCGTTGGGGCCGTTTGTGGATTATCTGTGTGCTGCGTTGGATCTGGAGTTTTGAGGGGCTATCGCTCAGCCACGCAGGGCGTGGCTCTACCCTCCGTTGACGCGGGGTGCGGCAAGCTGGCGCCATGAAAAAGCTGCTTCTGCTGCTGGGGCTGGTCGTGGTGCTGCTGGCGGGCTGGCTGGTCAGCGGGCCGTATCTGACCCTGCGTGGGTTGGCCGCAGCGGTCGAACAGCGGGATACCTCGACGCTGGACCGCTACGTGGACTTCCCGATGCTGCGCGCCAACCTGCGCGCGCAGCTGGACGATTACGTGGTGCGCCGCGCCGGACCGGATGTGCAGTCCAACCTGGTCGGTGCCATGCTGTTGACCGTGGGCCAGAAGCTGAGCGGAACCGCGGTGGATGCGATGGTCACGCCGACCGGGATCGGGGCGTTGATGGAAGGCCATACGCTGTGGAAGCGGGCCAGCAATGACCTGGAAAGCAATGACGCGTACGCGGCGCCGCGTGCGGCGCGGCCGCTGGAGGGTGCCACGCACCGGTTCGAATCCACGTCACGATTCACCGCCACCACCCACACGGCGCAGGGCGCGCCGGTGGTGTTCGTGCTGCAGCGTCAGGGGTTGCGGTGGAAATTGGTCAATATCGAGCTCCCGCTCGATTAGGCGGCGTCACGACCAACGGTCGTGAGCTACCCATGTATCCGCCCGACCGTGATGTCGCGGCCAACGACGTGACATCCCGATGTGTCCGCCCGACCGGTAGGTCACGAC
>NZ_JASCOP010000134.1:0-10941 GCF_029959395.1 Stenotrophomonas sp. PS02300 | reverse complement strand
GGCAGCCCCCGTAGGGACTGTCAAAAACATGGATGTTTTTGCCAAGCCCCCATGGATGGGTTTACGGCGTGTCCCGGAGCGGGGCTGCCCGTCGGCCTCCCCAGCACGCAAGAACTGAAACGCTGCCGTTCGCCGTAGCCCCACGTCCACAAACAAAAGCGCCGGGCAATGCCCGGCGTCTTTGTGTGCGATCGGTGGGTTTAGAACTGGCCACCGAACGTGAACTGCAGGCGTTCGATTTCGTCGCCGTCTTCCTTCTTGAGCGGGAAGGCGTAGCTGATCGAGATCGGGCCGACCGGGGCGCGCCACAACAGGGCGACACCGGCCGAGGCACGCAGCTCGTTGGCCTTGAAGTTGTCCACGCCGGTGTACACGTTGCCGACGTCGAAGAACGCCGAGACGCGGGCCGACGGGCTGTCGAACAGGCGCGGGAAGTAGGCTTCGATCGAGCCGACGGTCTTCAGCGAACCACCCAGCGGCTGGCCGCGGTTGTACGACGCGGTCGGCTCCGAGCGCGGGCCCAGGGTGTTGTCTTCGAAACCACGCACCGAGTTGGTACCACCGGCGTAGAAGTTCTCGAAGAACGGCAGGCCGGAGGCGGTGACGGTCTTCACATAGTCAGCCGAGGACGTGTTGCAGTCCACCGTCTGGGTCGGGTTCGGGTTCGCGGTGGTCGGTGCGGTGTAGCACAGGTCGCGGGTGACGTCGTTGCCGTAGCTGTCGCCGTAGCCGATTTCGGCGCGGGTGTTGATGACCAGCGACGGGATGATCGGCCAGTACTTGGAGACCTGGTAGTTCAGCTTGTAGTACTCGACCGTCGAGCCGGGCAGGGTGGTTTCCAGGCCCACGCGCTGGTACATGCCGCGGGTGGGCATGAAGTAGTCGTTACGCGTGTCGCGGGCCCAGCCCAGTTCGGTACGCCAGGAGTGGAACGTCTTGCTGCCGATGGCATTGATGTAATCGATGATCGACTGCGGCGTCGAGCCCTGGTACGTGGTGATCTGGTTGCTGTCGATGCCCACCATCAGCGAGACGGTGTCGTTCTCGGTGATCGGCACGCCGAACACCACCTGCGCCGCACCGTTGGTGCTGTTGTACTGCGCGGTGTTGAAGTCGGAGTAATCCAGTTCGCGCCAGGACAGGTTGTAGCCCAGCGACACGCCATCGTCGGTGAAGTACGGGTTGGTGTAGGAGAAGCCGTAACGCTGCAGGTAGCTGCTGCGCGACGCTTCGACCGACACGCGGTTGCCGCCGCCCAGGAAGTTGTTCTGCGACAGCTGCACCGAGGTGGTCATGCCGTACGACTGCGAATAGCCCAGGCCGAACACGAAGCTGCCCGAGGTGGTTTCCTTGACGTTGTAGACCACGTCGACCTGGTCGTTGCTGCCGGTCACCGGCGGCGTCTCGACATCCACCGATTCGAAGTAGCCCAGGCGCTGCAGGCGGATCTTGGAACGGTCGATCGCGGCCTGCGAGTACCAGCTGTTTTCGAACTGGCGCATTTCACGACGCAGCACTTCGTCGGAGGTGCGGGTGTTGCCCTTGAACACGATGCGGCGCACGCCCACGCGCGGACCCGGTACGACCTGCATGTTGATCGCCACGGTACGGTCGGCGCGGTTGCTGGTCGGGATCGGGTTCACCTTGGCGAACGCGTAGCCGATGTTGGACAGCGAATTGGTGATGGCGTCCGAGCTGAATTCCAGCAGGGCGCGCGAGAACGTATCGCCGGACTTCTGGATCAGCATGCGCTCCACGTCTTCCTGCGGAAGGATGGTGTCGCCGGTGACCTTGATCTCGGAGATCTTGTACTGCTCACCTTCGGTCACGCCGGCGGTGATGAACATGTCGCGCTTGTCGGGACTGATCGAGACCTGGGTGGATTCGATGCTGAAGTCCACGTAGCCGCGGTCCAGGTACCAGGCGTTGAGCTTTTCCAGGTCGCCGGACAGCTTTTCCTTGGAGTACTGGTCATCGCGGCGGTACCACGACGCCCAGTTGTGCTCCTTGGATTCCCAGGTTTCCAGGATGTCCTTGGACTCGAACTTCTCGGTGCCGACCAGGTTCACGTGCTGGATCTTGGCGGCCTTGCCTTCCTTGATCGCGATGGTGATGTCCACGCGGTTGCGGTCAAGCGGGCTGACGGTCGGGGTGATCTCGACGTTGTATTTGCCACGGTCGTTGTACTGGCGGCGCAGTTCCTGGGTCACGCGGTCCAGGCTCAGGCGATCGAACGTGCCGCCTTCGCTCAGGCCGATGTCGCTCAGGCCCTTGAGCAGCTGGTCGCTCTTGATGTCCTTGTTGCCGGTGACGGTCAGCTTGTTGATCGCCGGGCGTTCCTTGACCGTGACCACCAGGATGTCGCCCTGCCGCTCAAGCTGGACGTCCTCGAAGAAGCCGGTCTTGTACAGGGCACGGATCGACTCGCCGACCTTGTTGTCGGTCAGGGTCTCGCCACGTTCCACCGGCAGGTAGGTGAACACGGTACCGGAGGTGATGCGCTGCAGACCATCGACACGGATGTCGCTGACGGTGAAGGGCTCGGCTGCCTGGGCCAGGGCGGGCGCGCCGAAACCGGCGGCGAGTGCGAGGGCAAGCAGGCGGCGATTGGGGAGTCGCGTCATGTCACGTCCGGTTGGAGTCGAATACGATGTTGCGGGATGCCGGCGCATAAGACGACGACAAAAGGGTAAAAGTTCATCGCGGGAACAGACCGAGGATGTCGTTGTAGAACGCCAGTCCCATCAGTCCGGCCAGCATGGCCAGGCCGATGTATTGGCCCGCCGCCATGGCACGCTCGCTAAGCGGGCTGCCCTTGACCAACTCGATAAGGTAATACAGCAGGTGCCCGCCGTCCAAGATGGGGATGGGCAACAGGTTGATGATGCACAGGCTGAGCGAGAGCACGGCCAGGAACCAGAGGAACCAATCGAGGCCGCGCTGGGCGGTCTGGTTGGCTACCCGGGCAATGGTGACCGGGCCGGAAACGTTCTGCAGCGAGGCATTGCCGGTGACGATGCGGCGCATCATGCCGAGCGAATCGCCCGCCGCACGCGCGGTTTCGCGCAGCGCCGCCGGGATGGCCGCCAGCGGGCCGTACTGCAGGGTGGTGTCATAGGCCGGGGCGCTGGCCTGCGGGAAGCCGATGCCGATCTGCCACGTGGGCTGGCCGCGGCCGTCCTTGCCCTGGCGCGGGGTGACTTCCAGCGCCAGCCGCTCGCCGTTGCGCAGCACTTCGATCATGCCCGGGCCGCCGCGCTTGCCCAGCGCGAGGATGGCCGGGGAGACCTGGTCGGCCGCGTCGATGCGCTGGCCATCCACGGCCACCACCAGGTCGCCGGGCAGCAGTACGCCCTGGGCGGCAGAATCGGGCACCACCTGTTCGACCAGTGCCGGCTGCAGGTGGAACTGCCAGGTGAGGCCGGCCAGCGAGGCCACCCAGCGCTCATCGAAGCCGGCCGGCAGCTGCGACAGCGGCAGGGTGCGCGTGCGCACCTGCTCCTGCGCATCCACCACCTCCACCTTCGCGTCGTGGCGGTCCATGGCGGCCGTGGTCAGGGCCATGGCCGCCTGGCCTGCGGTGACCACGCTTCGCTCATCCACGCTCAGCACGCGGTCGCCGGCCTGCAGGCCGGCCACCTGGGCCATGCCGGTGGTGCGGCCGATGGTGGCCGAATAATCCTGTTTGCCCAATACGAACATGGCCCACAGCAGGGCCACGCACAGCACCAGGTTGGCGATCGGGCCCGCGGCCACGATCGCGATGCGCTGCCAGACGCTCTTGTGGTTGAAGGCCAGGCCGCGTTCGGCCGGGTGCACCTCGACCTCGCGTTCGTCGAGCATCTTCACGTAACCGCCCAGCGGAATGGCGGCGATGGCGAATTCGGTGCCGTTGCGGTTGCGGCGCATCCACAGCGGCTTGCCGAAGCCGACCGAGAAGCGCAGCACCTTCACCCCACAGCGGCGCGCGACCCAGTAGTGACCGAACTCATGGAAGGTCACCAGCAGGCCAAGGCTGACGATCATCCACCAGACGGAGCCGATGAATTCACCCATGGTGGACGTCGCGGGAAAGGAGCGGGAAGGGCATTCAGGCGTGGTCGATGGCGGCTTGGGTGATCTGGCGGGCGTGCTGGTCGGCAGCCAGCAGGCCCTCCAGTGTATCGGCGGACGCTGAAGGCAGTGTTGAAAGAGCGTTAGCCACCAGGGCTGGAATGGCTAGGAAAGCGATCCGCCCCTGAAGAAACGCTGAAACAGCCACTTCATTGGCCGCATTGAGCACCGCCGGGGCGGTGCCGCCGGCGGCCATCGCCTGCCAGGCCAGGCCCAGGCAGGGGAAGGCGTCGGTGTCGGGGGCCTCGAAATCCAGCCGGCCCTGGGTCAGCAGGTCCAGCCCGCCAACCCCGGATTCGATCCGGTGCGGCCAGCCCAGGCCCACGGCCAGGGTGGTGCGCATGTCCGGCAGGCCCATCTGGGCCAGGGTGGAGCCGTCGACGAACTCGACCAGCGAATGCACCAGGCTCTGCGGGTGGACCAGCACTTCAATGAGCTCGCCGGGGATGTTGAACAGGTGGTGGGCCTCGATGACCTCCAGCCCCTTGTTCATCAACGTCGCCGAATCCACCGAGATCTTCGGCCCCATCGACCACTTCGGGTGGGCAACGGCCTGGGCCGGGGTCACCTCGGCCAGCTCGGCCCGGGTGCGTCCGCGGAACGGGCCGCCGGAAGCGGTGAGCAGGATCCGGCGCACGCCGGCCTGGTCCAGGCTGGCATCGCGCGAGCGCAGGCACTGGAAGATGGCGCTGTGTTCGCTGTCGATCGGGATGATTTCGGCGCCTGCGGCGGTGGCGCGCTGCATCAGCAGCTCACCGGCCAGGACCAGCGATTCCTTGTTGGCCAGCAGGATCCGCTTTCCGGCCTCGGCGGCGGCCAGGGTCGAGGACAGCCCGGCCGCGCCGACGATGGCGGCCACCAGGGTGTCGCAGGCGTCGCTGGCGGCCAGCTGGTCCAGCGCGGCGGCGCCGGCATGCGGCTGGGTATCCAGGCCGGCGGCGCGCAGGCCATCGCGCAGCTCTGCATACAGTGCGTCGCGGGCGATCACCGCATGCGCGGGCCGGTGGATCACGCACAGCGCGACCAGCGCCTGCACCTGGGTGCCGGCGGCCAGCACGCTGGCGCGGTAGCGGTCCGGGTGGCGCGCGATCACGTCCAGCGCGGATGCGCCGATCGAGCCGGTGGCACCGAACACGGCGACCCGGCGGGGGGCGGTAGTGCTCTGCATGCTCAGAATCCGAAGATTTCCTTGCCCAGCGCGAACACCGGCAGCGCGGCCAGCACGCCGTCGATGCGGTCCAGCACGCCGCCGTGGCCGGGAATGATGTGGCCGGAGTCCTTGGCGCCGGCATGGCGCTTGAGCAGGCTTTCGTACAGGTCGCCCAGTACCGAGGCGAACACGGCGACCACCGTGGTGATGACCAGGCCGACCACGTGGCCAGGCGCGATGCCGGCGATCCAGCCGAACACCAGGGCCACCAGCAGGCCGGCCAGCATGCCGCCGCCCAGCCCTTCCCAGGTCTTGTTGGGGCTGATGCGCGGGGCCAGCTTGGTGCGGCCCAGGGTGCGGCCGGCGAAGTAGGCGCCCGAATCGGCAGCCCAGACCACGGCCAGCGCGGTCAGCAGCCACAGGTGGCCCTTGTCGCCGCTGGCGTGGATGAGCACCAGCGAGGCCCAGGCCGGCACGATGGCCAGGCTGCCGGCCAGCAGCTTGAGCGCGCGGGCGCGGCTGCCCGGCTCGGCGCCGAAGGTGAAGAAACGCAGCCACAGCAGGGCCAGCAGCCACCAGCCGATGCCGACCAGCGCGGCGATCTGGTACAGCACCAGCGTGCCGGCATCGGCCCACACGATGAGCACCATCAGCAGCAGGTTGAGCACCAGCAGCACGGTGCGGGCGAGGGTGTCTTCGACGTCGGCCAGCTTCAGCCATTCCCACAGGCCGATCAGGAACACGGCGGCGGCAGCGGCGGCCAGCCATTGGGTGGGCAGCAGCAGGATCGCGGCGATGGCGACCGGCGCCATGATCAGCGCGGCGATGACTCGGGTTTTGGTCATGGGGTGGACGTCTCGGTGGCCAGGGCGGCGATCTGGGCGCTGGTCAGCCCGAAGCGGCGTTCACGGGAAGCGTAGGCGTCGAGCGCCTGCTGCAGGATGGCGGCGTCGAACTCGGGCCACAGCACCTCGGTGAACCACAGTTCGGTATAGGCCAGCTGCCACAGCAGGAAATTGCTGACGCGGGTATCGCCACCGGTGCGGATGAACAGATCCGGTGGCGGCAGGTCGGCCAGGGCGACGCGGCTGCCCAGCAGCGCTTCGTCGATCTGTTCGGGCAGCAGGCGCCCGGCCGCGACTTCGGCGGCCAGTTCGCGTGCGGCGCGGGCGATATCCTGGCGGCCGCCGTAGCTGGCGGCGATGCTCAGGGTCATGGCGGTGTTGCCGGCGGTGCGTTGCTCGGCCAGCTGCATGCGGCTGACCAGCCCGGCACCGAAGCGCTCGCGTTCGCCGATGAAGCGCACGCGCACGCCGCGGCGGTGGAGTTCATCCACCTCGCGGTCCAGGGCATTGAGGAACAGCTTCATCAGCGCGTCGACTTCATCGCTCGGCCGGCCCCAGTTTTCACTGGAGAAAGCGAACAGGGTGAGCGCGGCGATGCCACGCTCCAGGCAGAAATCGATGGTGCGGTTGACCGCGCGCGCACCGGCCCGGTGGCCGATCACGCGCGGACGACGACGCTTCTGCGCCCAGCGTCCGTTGCCATCCATGATGATGGCAACGTGGCGGGGCACGGCGGCGGTGGAGCTGCTGGTCGGGGCCTGGGTCATCGGGCTCAGACCTGCATCAGTTCCTTTTCCTTGTCGGCCACGACACTATCGACGTCCTTGATGGATTTGTCGGTCAGTTTCTGGATGTCGTCTTCGCCGCGCTTCTTGTCGTCTTCGCTGATCGCCTTGTCCTTGAGCAGGGCAGCGATGGCCTTGTTGGCATCCTGGCGGATGTTGCGGACGGCGATCTTGGCGCCTTCGCCTTCCTTCTGCACCTGCTTGCCCAGTTCGCGGCGACGCTCTTCGGTCGGCGGCGGCAGGTTGAGGCGGATCACGGTGCCGGACACGTTCGGGGTCAGGCCCAGGTCGGAGGCGTAGATCGCCTTCTCGACGTCCTTGATCATGCCCTTGTCGAACACGGTGATGACCAGCGAGATGCCTTCGGACACCGAGATCGAGGCGACCTGGTTCAGCGGGGTGTCGCTGCCGTAGGCCTTGACGGTGATGCGGTCCAGCAGCGACGGCGAGGCACGGCCCGTACGGATGGAGGTGAGGGAGTGCTTCAGAGCATCAATGCTCTTTGCCATGCGCGTCTGCGCGTCCTGCTTGATATCGTTGAGCATCGCCCGAATCCTGGATGTCACTGGGAATCGGGCGATTATATCCCCTCTCAGGCGTTGTCGCGGCCCCGGACCAGGGTGCCGATGTTCTCGCCGTGCAGGATCTTCAGCAGTTCGCCCGGCTGGCCCATGTCGAACACGCGCAGCGGCAGGTCACTGTCGCGGGCCAGGGCGAAGGCGGCGGTGTCCATCACTTCCAGGCCGCGACGGATCACTTCGTCGTAGCTCAGGGAGTCGAAACGGACCGCATCGCTGTACTTGTTGGGGTCCTTGTCGTACACGCCGTCGACCTTGGTGGCCTTGAGCAGCAGGTCCGCGCCGATCTCGATGGCGCGCAGCGCGGCACCGGAATCGGTGGTGAAGAACGGGCTGCCGACGCCGGCGGCGAAGATCACCAGGCGGCCTTTTTCAAGGTGGCGGATGGCGCGGCGGCGGATGTAGTCCTCGCACACGTCGTTGATCTTGATCGCGCTCATCACGCGGGCCTTGGCGCCCAGCTTCTCCAGCGCGTCCTGCATGGCCAGCGCGTTGATCACGGTGGCCAGCATGCCCATCTGGTCGCCGGTGACGCGGTCCATGCCGCCTGCGGCCAGGCCGGCGCCGCGGAAGATGTTGCCGCCGCCGATGACCAGCGCCACTTCGACACCGGCCTGCTGGGCTTCGATCACTTCACGCGCCAGGCGATTGATGACCTTGGGGTCGATGCCGTAGTCCTCATCCCCCATCAGTGCCTCCCCGGAAACTTTCAGCAGGATGCGGCGATAGGAAAGATTGGACATGGTGGCCTCTGGATGCGTGGAAAACGCGGGAATTCTACTGGAAGCGGCGGCACTCGGCGTGGAAAATCTGCTGCACTGCGGCGCAGCCCTGCCACAGCGGTGGATCGCCGCTTCCTGACTCCATTCAGGCCGTGGCGGTCCCCGGTGAACGCGCAATCACGCGGTTGCGCCCCAGGTTCTTGGAACGGTACAGCACGTCGTCGGCGGCCTTCAGCAGGTCCTGAACATCGGCGAAACGCTCATAGCCGCCTTGGGTGGCCACGCCGGCGGAGAAGGTGACGAACAGCGGGCCGTCGGCCACCTCGGCCATGGGGGTGTTGACGATGCTGGCCAGCACCCGGCGCACCACGTCCAGCGCCACCAGCTCGGTGGTGTTGGGCAGCAGGGCGATGAATTCCTCGCCGCCGAAGCGGGCCACGGTATCGCTGTTGCGCAGGTGTTCCTGCAGCTGGGTGGCGAACTCGCGCAGCACCTGGTCACCGAGCAGGTGGCCGTGGGCGTCGTTGATCTTCTTGAAATCGTCCAGGTCGATGAAGGCCACCGACAGGGGCCAGCCGTGCCGGGTGGCGCGCAGGAACTCCTGCTCCAGCACGGCCTCGAGCTGGCGGCGGTTGAGCACGCCGGTGAGGGCGTCGCGGTGGGCCTGTTCGGCCAGCTTGTTGGCGCGTGCTTCGAATTCGTCGGCCCGCTGGCGGGCCAGGGCGGCATCCTGCATTTCGCGCAGGTTGCGCAGGGTCGCCAGCTCCTGGGCGTGGTCGATCAGCTGCTGCACGCGCGAGGGCGAAATCAGCGTGGTCTCGAACAGGGCGCTGATCTCGGGCAGGGCCTCGCCGATCCGGGCCAGCACCTGGTCGAACTGGGCGCTGTCCAGCTTCAGGGTTTCGTTGACCTGCTGCAGGGCGTGTTCGCGGGCGGCATCGGCATCGGCGCTGAGCCAGATGTCGGCGACGGCGCCGGACAGGGCGACGCAGGCCTGGAAATTGTCCTCGGCGGCGGCCGGCGATTCGCTGCGGGCGATGGCGTCCACCAGGTAGCGCGGCAGGTCCCACTGCTCGGCCATCCACGCGCCCACCTCGGCATGGGTGCAGTCCAGGTGCTCGCGTTCGAGGGCGATGAGCGCTTCGTTGTCGCGGGCCTGGCGCAGCAGCGGCAGGTAGCGCTCGGGCTCGCTCTGGGCCAGCACGAGCACGCCGATGTCCTGCAGCAGGCCGGCCAGCATCAGTTCTTCGGCCTTGCGCAGGCCGCGGGCCTGGCCGAGCAGGCTGGCCGCCAGCGCGCTGAGGATGCTGCGCCGCCAGGCGCGCTCGCGCACGTCCTGGCCCTGGCCGGGGGCGGTCAGGTCCTGGGTGACGGTGAAGCCCAGGGCGAGGCTGACGGTGGCGTTGAGCCCCAGCATGGTCAGTGCCTGGCCGAGGTTCTCGATCCGGCGGCGGCTGGCATACAGCGGCGAATTGGCGATGCGCAGCATGCGCGCGCTCAGCGCCATGTCGATGGCGATGACGTCGGCGGCGGTGGTGATGTCGGTTTCCGGGTCCTGCGCCAGTTCGATGATGCGCAGGGCAATACCGGGCGGCGAGGGCAGGTTGCGGCAGAGCGCCAGGGCGGCTGTCAGCTCGGGAGGCATGGCGGGAATACTGAGGTGATGTGGCAAGAATACATGGAGTGCGTCACAGATTTGAGTATCGGTACTTGCGTTGTAGGAAATTATGCCGTCGACAGGTGGGGGCCGAGGTGCCTTTCGAAGCAAAACCAACGGGCAGATCGTGTGGGGCGGGGCAATGAGGTCTTTGGTACCACATTCGCCAGCGGATGGGGGAGTGGCACAAGTGGCGTCCGCTGCTGCGCGGCGGCGGGTGGCGCAGGTACCATGCGGCCTCCAATAAAAAAGGATGGACCCCATGGCCGTGAAGTCGCTTCAGGAATTCCTTGCCAGCACGCATGAAAAAGACGTCAGTGCGGACGCGTTCGAGCTTGAGAGCCTGCACATGCTGGAGGTGCGGGTGGATGGCATGGTCTGGGCCAAGGCCGGTTCGATGGTGGCGCGCAAGGGGGCGGTGAAGTTCACCCGCCAGGGGCTGCTGGAGCAGGGTCTGGGCACGTTGTTCAAGAAAATGATCAGTGGCGAGGGCCTGCAGCTGATGAAGATCGAGGGCCAGGGCCGGGCCTACCTGGCCGATGCGGGCAAGCAGGTGACGCTGCTGCGGCTGGCGGGCGAGTCGATCTTCGTCAACGGCAACGACGTGCTGGCGTTCGAGACGGGCATCGAGTCCAAGATCACGATGATGCGCAAGGTGGCGGGCATGCTCTCGGGCGGGCTGTTCAACATGCGCCTGAGCGGCCACGGGATCGTGGCGATCACCTCGCATTACGAGCCGCTGACGCTGCCGGTGACGGCGCAGGGCGGCCCGGTGTTCACCGACCCGAACGCGACGGTCGCCTGGTCGGGTTCGCTGACGCCCGAGATCGTCACCGACATTTCGCTGGGTACGCTGGTCGGGCGTGGCTCGGGCGAAACCCTGCAGCTGCGCTTCGCCGGCGAAGGCTGGGTGGTGGTGCAGCCGTATGAGGAAGTTACGTTCCAGACGAAGGGCTGAGAGCAAAGGCAAAGGCCTTGGCCTGCGAGGTGATCGCGCTGGGGCCGGCGGCGGTGGGTTTGCGGTACACGCCGTGAATCCGTCCGTGGAGGCTTGGCAAAAACATCCATGTTTTTGACAGTCCCGCAAACCC
>NZ_JASCOP010000133.1:0-10969 GCF_029959395.1 Stenotrophomonas sp. PS02300 | reverse complement strand
TCTTTTTTTAATATGCCCCGCCGCCACCACCAAGGGTGGGGCCCTACCGGCGATCACCACCGCGAATGGCCGGGGTGTACCGGCAATCACCACCGCGAATGGCCGCGGTGTACCGGCAATCACGACGGCGAATGCGCGCGGTTTACCGGTAGGTACCGACCGTTGGTCGGTACCTCGCCCACCGGCGCTCAGGCCTTCATCGTGCCCGTGTCCAACCACCGCTGGTGCCACGACAACGCTTCCGGCAACAGGTGCGGGGTGTGCTTGCCGTAACTGTCCCTGCTCGCCCGCTCGAAATAGTCGTTGAGCTGGTCGCGGAAATCCGGGTGCGCACAATTGTCGATCACCACCCGCGCACGCTTGCGCGGCGGCAACCCGCGCAGATCCGCCAGGCCCTGCTCGGTCACGATCACCGACACATCGTGCTCGGTGTGGTCCACGTGGCTCACCATCGGCACGATCGCCGAAATGGTGCCGTTCTTCGCCGTGGACGGGCTCAGGAACGCCGACAGGAACCCATTGCGCGCGAAGTCACCCGAACCGCCAATGCCGTTCATGATCCGCGTGCCCATCACATGCGTGGAATTGACGTTGCCGTACAGATCCACCTCGATCATCCCGTTCATGCCGATGCAGCCCAGTCGGCGCACCAGTTCCGGGTGGTTCGAAATCTCCTGCGTGCGCATGATGATGCGCTCGCGGTAGAAATCGATGTTCTCCTTGAACGTCTCATTGGCCTGCGGGCTCAGCGCGAACCCGGTGCACGAGGCATAGCTCAGCACCCCGTCGCGCAGCAGGTCCAGCATGCCGTCCTGGATCACCTCGGTGAACGCGCTCAGGTCGCGGAAGCCGCTCTTGCCCAGGCCCGCCAGCACCGCATTGGGAATGTTGCCCACGCCGCTCTGCAGCGGCAGCAGGTTGGCCGGCAGGCGCCCGCGCGCCACTTCGTGCTTCAGGAACTCGATCAGGTGCGCCGCGATCTGCTCGCTGGTCGCATCGATCGGGCTGAACGGGCTGTTGCGGTCCGGGCCGTTGGTGCGCACCACCGCCACGATCTTGTCCGGGTCGCAGCGCAGCGAGGTTTCACCGATGCGGTCGTTGCCGTGGATCAGCGGAATCGGCTTGCGGTGCGGCGGCAGCGCCGTGCCGTAGTAGATGTCGTGCATGCCGTCCACGCCGGCCGGCTGCCATTCGTTGACCTCGACGATCACCTTCTTGGCCAGGTCCAGCCAGGTCTTGTTGTTGCCCACCGAGGTGGAGGGCACCAGCGAACCGTCTTCGCGGATCGCCGAGACCTCGATCACCGCCGTATCGATCTCGCCATAGAACCCGAACCACACATGCTGGGCCACGTGGCTGAGGTGGATGTCGATGTAGTCCAGCAGGCCGGCGTTGATGCGGTTGCGCGCGTCCGGGTCGCTCTGGAACGGCATGCGCATGGCGATGCCATCGGCCTTGGCCAGCGCGCCATCCAGTTCCGGGGCGGTGGACGCGCCGGTCATCAGGCTGATCTGGAAGGGCAGGTTGTCGGCGTGGAAGGCCTCGATGCGCTGGGCCAGCGCCACCGGCACCGCCTTGGGGTAGCCCGAGCCGGTGAAACCACTCATGGCCACCGTTTCACCGGGCTGGATCAGCGCGGCGGCGGCTTCGGCAGATACAACGCGACCGCGCAGGCGCGCGTCGGCAATGCGATCAACGGACATGACGACTACGTTTTGTGGGGGATTTTCATTATCCGCCATTGGCACCCCCGGCCGGGTGCGACCAAGGTGGAATGGCGTTCAGCGGTCATGTGAGGTGCTATTCAGGTAAATGGGGGCTTCTGTACCCATCAGTATTGTTTTGCAGTGCAGCGTGCAACTTGTTCGCGGAGCCTAGAAGATCGCCCTGCATCCCGACGTGGGGGAGGGAGCAGAGCCCGCTGGCAGTTCGCTGCAAGCGGGCTTTTTTACGCCCAAAATTTGGTGAATGGCGTTGATCCTCTGCGGATACACGCCAACGGCAGCCACGCAGGGCGTGGCTCTACGCGGTGGATGGCCATGCATAATCGCCCTATGCCGATTTCCGCCGATGCCGTGCCCGCCGCCCTTGTCCCGCTCGTCGACCGCGCGCTTGCCCGGCTTGCGCTCAGCCTGAACGACTCAGGCAACTGGCCGCCCCCGGAACCGGTGCTGGCCAAACTCCGCCTGCTCGCCATCACCAGCGACTTCGCCCTCGACACCCTGTGCCGGCAGCCCGCGCTTCTGTCGCAATTGACCCAAAACGACTGCCCGCCGCTGCCCCTCCCGGAACTGGATCCGCAGCAGCCTGCTGACTGGCCCGTGCGCCTGCGCCGCTACCGCACCGCCTGCTCCACCCGCCTGATCTGGCGCGACCTCGAAGGCCTGGACGACGTGCCCGCCACCCTGGCCGGCGCCACCCGCCTGGCCGAGGAATGCCTGGCGCTGGCCCTGGCCGCGCTGGAACAGGAATTCGCCACCCGCCACGGCGTGGTCCGTGCCGCCGATGGCAGCGCCCAGCAGCTGGTGGTGTTCGGCCTGGGCAAGCTGGGCGGCGGCGAACTCAACTTCAGTTCGGATGTGGACCTGGTCTACGCCTACCCGCAGGGCGGCGAATCCGATGGCCCGCGCCCGCTCGCCGCCGAGGAATACTTCGCCCGGCTCGGCCAGCGCCTGGCGCGCCTGCTGGACGAAACCACCGTGGACGGCTTCAGCCACCGCGTCGACCTGCGCCTGCGCCCGTTCGGCAGCGCCGGTCGCGTCGCGCTCTCGTTCGCCGGCATGGACCAGTACTTCCAGCGCGAAGGCCGCGACTGGGAACGCTACGCCTGGCTCAAGGCGCGCGCCGTGGCCGGCGATATCGCCGCTGGTGAAGCGTGGCTGCAGACCCTGCGCCCGTTCGTGTACCGCCGCTACCTCGATTTCACCGCGCTCGATGGCCTGCGCGAAATGAAGGCGGCCATCACCGCCGAAGTCTCGCGCCGCGACATGTTCGACGACATCAAGCGCGGCCCCGGCGGCATCCGCGAAATCGAATTCCTGTCGCAGGCCCTGCAGCTCATCCGCGGTGGCCGCGAAGCCAGCCTACGCGAGCGCCGCCTGCTGCATGCGCTGCCCGCGCTGGTCGCCTGCGGCCAGATGGCACCGGAAGATGGCGCAGACCTGCTGCACGCCTATGGCTTCCTGCGCCGCCTGGAAAACCGCCTGCAGATGCTGCGCGATGCCCAGACCCACGCGCTGCCCACCGACCCCACCGACCGCCTGCGCATCGCCTGTGGCCTGGGCTACGCCGACTGGGACGCGCTGCTGGCCGCACTCGATGTACAGCGCGACCGGGTCAGCACCGAATTTGCCGCACTGCTCGCCCCGCGCGCCGGCCAGGCCGCCCCCGATGCGCTGGCCAATTACTGGCGCGGCCTGCCCGACAGCGGCGATGCCGAGGTGCTGGCCAACGCCGGCTTCCACGATCCCAACGGCGCCGACCAGTCGCTGCGCGACTTCGCCCAATCACTCGGCGTGAAGTCGCTCAGCGACAATGCCCGCGCCCGCCTCGACCGCGTGCTGCCCGCACTGCTGCACGCCGCCACCCGCTCACCGCAGCCCGACGCCGCGCTCAAGCGCGTGCTCGGCCTGCTGCAGGCCATCCTGCGCCGCACCAGCTACCTCGCACTGCTCGACGAGCAGCCCAGCGCACTGGCCAGGCTGGTGGACGTGCTCGCCCGCAGCGCGCTGCTGGCCGAACGCATCGCCGCCTACCCGCTGCTGCTGGACGAACTGCTGGACGTGCGCGTGTCCGGCCCGATGCCCGATGCCGCCGCCATGCAGGCCGAGTGCGATGCCGCGCTGGCCGTGGACGACCCCGAAGCCGCGCTGCGCCTGCTCAATGAAACCCGGCTTGCGCTGAGCTTCCGCATGGCCCTGGCCACGCTGGATGGCCGCCAGCGCGCCGTGGACAGCACCCGCCAGCTGGCCCAGCTCGCACAAGCGGTAGTGGTCACCGCGCTGGCCATGGCCGATGCGGACATGCGCCGCGCGCACGGTGAAGTGCCGGGCGGGCGTTTCGCCATCATCGGCTACGGCAGCCTGGGCGGGCTGGAACTGGGCTTCGGCTCCGACCTGGACCTGGTGTTCCTGCACGACCACCCGACCGACCAGGACAGCAGCAACGGCGCCCGCCCGCTCGACCCGGGCCGCTGGTATGCGCGGCTGGCGCAGAAGGTGATGGCGCTGCTGGGCGCGGTCACCGCCGCCGGCCGCCTGTACGACATCGACGTGCGCCTGCGCCCGGATGGCGGCAAGGGCTCGCTGGTGTCCTCGCTGGCCAGCTACACCGAATACCAGCGCGAGCGCGCGTGGACCTGGGAACACCAGGCCCTGGTACGCGCACGGGGCATTGCCGGTGATGCCAGCCTGCTGGCCGATTTCGAACAGATCCGTGCCGCCACGTTGGCGCGCCCGCGAGAGCGCGAGGTGCTGTACGCCGATGTGGTGAAAATGCGCGGCCGCATGCGCACCGAACTGGACCGCAGCGATGCCGCGCGCTGGGATCTCAAGCAGGGCGCCGGTGGCATCGTGGACCTGGAGTTCCTGCTGCAGACCGGCGTGCTGGACAGCGCCGGCACGCACCCGCAGGTGCTGGAGCCGCGCGACACCCCCAGCCTGATCGACCAGCTGGCCGGCATTGCATGGCTGCCCGGCGGCACGCGCGACGCGCTGCACGAAGCGCACGCCGCGCTGTTGGACGTAGGGCTGGCCTGCACGCTGGACAGAAGGCCGCGCCTGGCGGTCCTGACTCCCGCGTTGGAAGAAGCGCAACGCGTGATCACCGCCACCTGCGAAGCAGCAGAGCTACCCTTCGGTACGGTCGGTTCCCAAACGACCGCCGATACCGGCGCAACGCCCGGTAACGCATGACCGCGAACAAAAACAAACGCCGTCCCCGCCGATGTTCATGCCCCAACCGAACGCGGGCAACGTAACGGCGGTCGATAGGGATGCGACCCTACCACGGGGTAATCGGCGCAAGCGTCGGTAGAGTCGGTTCCCAAACGACTGCACGTACCGGTGCAACACCCGGTAACGCATGACCCCGGGCAAAAACAAACGCCGGCCTCGCCGACGTCCATGCCTCAACCGTCGCCCGGGTTCACGCCGTGCGCGGCGCCATCTTCCACAGCAACGCGCGGAACGGCGCCAGCAGGAACACACCGATCGCCAGCTTCACCGCCAGGTCGCCCGCGGCCCAGCTCACCCACGGCAAACTCGAACCGGCAAACGCGATGCTCCAGAAAATCGTCGTATCCAACGTCGCACTGCACGTGGTCGCCACCATCGGCGCGCGCCACCAATGCCCACGGCGCAGCCGGTCGAACACGGTGATATCCAGCAGCTGCGCGGCAATGAACGCCAGGCACGACGCCACCGCAATGCGCGGGGTCGCGATCCAGATCGACAACAGCACCGCCAGCGCAAACCCCGCCCACGCCACCCGCCGTGCCGCCGCCGGGCCAAACCGGCGGTTGATCAGGTTGCTCACCAGGAACGCCACCGGGTAGCTGAAAGCGCCCCAGGTCAGCCAATCATTGATCGGGTACTGCACCAGCACGTTCGAACACAGCACCACCGCGCCCATGGCCAGCACCGCCAGCAGCAGCGAGCGCAGGGTCAACGGGGCAAACACGATGGCAGGGCGCGCGGTCATGGCGAACCAGAAGGCAGACAGGGAAGCGGCGGATTATCCCGGCTCGGGGCGGCCACAGCCACCCCGGGCCGGTTCAGTCACCAGCGTTCGCTCAGGTTGCCGGCCGCCGCATCGGTGGTGGGCAGGAAGGCCAGCTGCGTGCCCTGGGCATCGGCCACCATCCAGCCGGCGCCGGCCTCGGTGGGCGTGAAGGCCAGCACATCGCCGGCCTTCAGCGCCTGCGCGGGGTTGTCGTCGCGCGCCGGCCACTGCACCACGGCCAGGTCGGCGGGGGCATCGGGGTTCTTCAGCGCCACCTGGTAGGCGCCATCGGCCTGGCGTTCCACCTTCTCCACGGTGAGCGGCGGCAACGGGCCGGCCTTCGCCCCGGTGGCGCCGGCGCCCTTGTCCTTGGCCGCACTGCGCCGCTCCGAACCCTTGGCCGAGCCCTTGAAGCCCGCCGCCGTCAGCCAGATCGGCGCGGTGATCACCGCAATGCTCACATACGCGCTGATCGCCGCGTAGCTCACCGACTGCTGGCTCGGGGTGAAGTTCTGCGCACCGACCTGCGGTGCTGCAATGGCCACGCTCAGGGCCACCGCCAGAATCGAATAACGCTTCATGCCAACTCCTTCTGCAAAGGGAAAAATGCTTACGGCTTCGGCGCCGCCATCCCGGCCACCGGCACGTGCGCCACGCTCAGCTCCTGCGCCAGCGCCTTGCGCTGCTGCAGGAAATCGAACACCGATTCCACCGTCACCACCGAATAGTCGCCGGAAATGCGCTCACTGGCCGGGTGGTCAGTGGTGGCCGCATTGGCCGAGAAGAACCGCGCGCCCAAACGCTTGCCCACGCCGATGTGCAGCGAGCTGGGCTGGTAGTGCTGTTCCTTCAGCCATGCCTGGACCTGCGCACGGCGCACCAGCAGCGTGCCGTCACGCGATTGCGCCATCGCCGCCGCCAGCACCTCCAGCACCCACTGGTTGGAGTTCTGGTATTCAACGCTGAAGGGGTAGGCCACCACGCTGTAGCGCGGCTCGTGCAGCGCCTTGGCCTGGATGCCCGGCGCGGTGAGCATCGCCTTCAAGGCCGCGCGTACCGCTGGCGTGGGAACGCCCACGCGCAGATCGGTATGCGTGCCGGTTTCGCCGATGAAGTTGCTCAGCCCTTCATGGAACAGCGAAGACTCCGGCGACTTGCAGTGGTTCAACAGATGCACCGCGCGCCAGCTGCCATCGTCCTCGCGCACCGCGAAGGCCAGGTGGCTGTGGCGCAGGCCGTACCTGCTCAGGTCCTGGCCGCCGCGCGCGATGATCACCACATCGACGTCGTCGAGCGCTTCCAGTGTTTCATCGGCGCGCTGCGCTACATCAAACATCGACGCCAGCGCAGCCGGGGTAGGGTGGCGCTCCATGCATTCGGGCTGTTGCGATTGCGCGAGCGCCCCAGGCGCGGCCAGCAACAACGCCGCGCACAATAGTGCCGGCAGCGCGATGCGCTTCAACGGCGGGTGCTCAGGCAATCCGGGGCAGGGCAGATCCATTGCGTTTCAGTCTCCAGCGGTACAGGGCCGCGTCGGCATCATAGCGGCATCAGGCCGTGTGCCGACTAACAGTCGGCGCTACCGGGGTTCGCGAGCCGTAATGGTTTCATCCAAAGCCCGATGGGCCCGTGGTTGATTGATCCCAATCCCAATGGGTACGTAACTATTCGTAGCCCCGGCCGTTGGCCGGACACCGCGCGAAGCGCGGCCCAAGCATCCGAAGCCACCCCGCTGACGCGCGCGACCAATCTCCCGGCGTTTACACAAACCGAAGCCGCCTCCGCACCCGATCCACCACCTTCGCCACGCCCGCATGCGCCATCACCGGCTCAACTCCCGCGCACAAGGCTCGCTAACCGGCGCAGGCTGATCCTCCGGCGGCCACCGCTCCTTCTTCTGCTCATCCGTACGCGGCGGCTGGTTCCGATACGCAGTGAGCTCCTTATGGCAGCTCCACGACACCGCATCCTGCCCGGCAGGCATGCTCGAACACCCCGCCATCAACACAACCATCAACGCCACTAACGCACTGCGCATACGCACGCTCCTTCCCTGGTGAACCCCGAATCTAACGGCATCACCGCCGCATCGGTAGCCACGCGCCCACCGCCGTTAAGCCGGGATACCCAAAGCCTCGCGCACCTGCGCGGCAATCCGCCCGGTCTCGCGCAGCGGTTCGATCGGCCCGGGATAACCCCAATCCAACCAGCGTTCCTGCAACCGCCCGCGCGCACGCAGCGCCTGCTGGAACTGCACCATCCGTCCCTGCGCCTGCTGTTCCAGCGCCACCGCCACCGGCAGCCGCGTACCGCACGCCTCAGAAAGCAGGTTCACCGAATCGGGCGACACCACGATGCGGTCGGCCCAGCCCAGCAGCCCCGCATACGGGTTCACTCCATCGCCGCCATCGCCCCAGATCACCCCGGGCACATCGGCGAATGCGCTACGCAGCGCCCCCACCAGCGCCGGCGGCGTGCGCCGCGAAGTGGTGGCCAGCAGGCTGCCGCCTTCCGCGCGCAGCTGTTCCGCCAACTGCTGGAACACCTTCACCATGTCCGGCTCGTGCCACGGCGCGTGCGCGGTAGGCCCGCCCACCAGCAGCGCGGTGCGCGGGCCGGGCAGCTCGCCGAAGGGCGCAAACGCCGCGCGGCCCACCGTGAGCCAGTCGTCGTCCACCGGGTTCAGGCTGCCCAGCAGGGTAAGTACGTTGCTGCCGCGCAGGGCATCGTGTTCGGGCACCACCAGCAGGTCCCAATGGCGCGTGCCCAGCCGTGGGTCCAGGATCTGCACCAGCTTGCTGCCGCGCCGGCGCAGCTCGCGCAGCGCCCCGGCCGCCTGGCGGCCGCAGCCCACCGCCAGCTCCGGCGGTTGCGCGGTCAATGTCGCGAATGCCTCACCAAAGCCGTGGGCCATGCCCGGCAGCCAGCGCGGCGCCACCCATTTCCAGGGCGCGCGCGGCAGCAGCACCAGCGGGCGGTGCACCCCCAGCTTCAATGCCGCGGCCAGGGCCACTGCCTGCCGCACATTGCCGGCACGGCCGTCAGTGATCGTCCAGGGCGGACTCCATCGTTTCACGTATGGCATTAATTCGTTTCAGTCAGGCTGGGTGTTGCAACAGTCGCGACACTCTACACTGCCAGCCTTCGCCGACCGCGCAGTGGCCCGTAAAGGTAGCGCACGGCGTGCGGGATTCCTTCTTCGTCCAACGTGTTTTACCGGAGGCTTCATGTCCAACGTGCTCAACGATGCTGCGCTTGACCAGTTGTTCCGTACCGCCCGTACCCAGAATGCTTTCCTCGACAAGCCGGTCGAAGACAGCCAGCTGAAGGCGCTGTACGAACTGCTGAAGTGGGGCCCCACGGCCGCCAACGGCAGCCCGGCGCGTTTCGTGTTCGTGAAGTCCCCCGAAGCCAAGGCCAAGCTCGCCCCGGCGCTGTCCGAAGGCAACCACGACAAGACCCTGGCCGCCCCGGTCACCGTCATCGTCGCCTTCGACGAAGACTTCCACGAAAAGCTGCCGTACCTGTTCCCGCATACCGATGCCAAGGCATGGTTCGACGGCCCGCGTGAAGGCCGCCACGAATCGGCGTTCCGCAACGGCAGCCTGCAGGGCGCCTACCTGATCCTGGCCGCCCGCGCGCTGGGCCTGGATGCCGGCCCGATGTCCGGTTTCGACCCGGCCAAGGTGGACGAAGCCTTCTTCAAGGGCACCACCCTGAAGTCGAATTTCCTGGTCAATCTGGGGTACGGTGATTCTTCGGGCCTGTTCCCGCGGCTGCCTCGCCTGGCCTTCGACGAAGCTGCCCGCATCGAATAAGCGTTTCCGCCGGACTGGCCCGTCCGTGCGGACGGGTTGTTTCCTTACTTTTCCCTTTTTCCCTACGAATTCGAGAGAGAACCGACATGACCGTGACCCGCAAACTGCTCCTGCCGCTGGCCCTGACCCTGGCCATCGCCGCCTGCTCCAAGCCGGCTGAAGAAACCGCTGCCCCGGCCGCCGATGCGACCCCGGCTGCTGCCACCACCCCGGCTGCCGAAACCGCTGCCCCGGCTGCTGCCGCCCCGGCCGCTGAAGCCATCCAGATCGCTTCGGGCACTTACAAGCTCGACCCGAGCCACACCGACGTGCTGGCCCAGTGGAGCCACTTCGGCTTCTCGCACCCGACCGCGCACTTCGGCAACGTCGAAGGCACCCTGGTGTATGACTCGGCCGACGTGACCAAGTCCACCCTGGAAGTGAAGCTGCCGCTGAGCGGCCTGAACAGCTTCACCGCCAAGTTCGACGAGCACCTGCGCAGCGCGGATTTCTTCGACGCCGCCAAGTTCCCGGCCGCCACCTTCAAGAGCACCAAGGTTGAAGCCGCCGGCACCAACAAGCTGACCGTGACCGGCGACCTGACCATCAAGGACACCACCAAGCCGGTGACCCTGGATGTGACCGTCAACGCCGGCGGCGAGCACCCGATGGCCAAGGTTCCGGCCGCCGGCTTCGACGCCACCACCACCATCAAGCGCAGCGATTTCGGCGTCGGCGCGTACGCCCCGAACGTGAGCGATGAAGTGAACATCCGCATCACCACCGAAGCCACCGGCGAAAAGCCGGCTGCCTGAGCGGTAACGATGTAGAACGCAAAAATCCCGCCGAAAGGCGGGATTTTTGTTTGTGCAATCCGGGTTACGCGGCGGCGATCTTCGCCAACCACCCGGTGGCGAAATCCGTTGGCAGCCGGCGTGCCGGGGCGGTCAACCCGCTTTCGCGCAGGAACGCGTGCGTGGCCTGGGCGAAGTTCTGCCGGGCAATCAATGCCGTCTGCTTCACCGCGCCCTGCTGCTTGCGCAGCTGCACGATCTGCAGGCTCGGCTTACCGGGCAGCGCGTACTTCTGGTAACGGCGCAGCTCATCGGCCACCAGGGTGATATCGGCGTTGGCCTGCACCAGCGCCAGCTGGGCGCGGGCCAGCGGCAGCACCGCCTCGCGCATGGGCACGGTGGCCTGCGGGGCGGTTTCAGCCAGGGTGGCGTCCAGCGTGGCATCGGCGCGCTCCAGGCGCGCGATCAGGTCGGCCAGTGCCGAAAGAGAAGCTGCTTGCATCGAAAGGCACCGGCCTAAAACGCGATTGTCGCATGGCGGGGGTCACGACCAACGGTCGTGACCTACCGGGGTGGGGGTTGCGGGGTCACGACCAACGGGCGTGACCTACACGCGGTAGCGGGCGCCCCGGGGGGGGGGGGGCCCGGGGCCGGCAA